>DATEIG010000221.1:0-4250 GCA_035279185.1 Mycobacterium sp. | reverse complement strand
CTCATCGAGCAGGGTGCCGTCAAGCGTGCCGACACCCTCGCCGACCTGGCGCGTCAGATCGATGTTCCGCCCGACGCGCTGCAGGAAACGGTCGCGCGGTTCAATACCTTTGCCGCCCAGGGCAAGGATCCCGATTTCGGTCGGGGCCAGTCGGCCTACAACCACTGCCTCGGCGATCCTGGATACAAACCCAATCCCGCGCTCGGGCCGCTCGACAAGCCGCCGTACTACGCCACCCGGGTGTTCCCCGCCGACGTCGGAACTTGCGGCGGGCTGATCACCAACGAGCACGCCCAGGTGCTCAACGAGAACGACGAGGTGATCGACGGTCTGTATGCGACCGGCAACATCACCGCTACCGTGATGGGCCGCAACTACCTCGGTGCGGGCGGCAGCATCGCCAACACGATGGTGTTCGGCTACGTCGCGGCGCTCCACGCCGCGAGTTCCTAGCGCGAGCAGACGCGTAGACCCCCAAATTAGCCTCGAACCGGGGGTTTTCACGTCTGCTCGGCGGAAGAAGTCTCGTCGTCGGCGACGAAGTCGCGTGGCTTCTTACCCGAGTCGATGAGTTGACGCCGTCGCTCCTGCACATCGGACGCGGCCCCGACCAGATTGGTCATCGCGTGGCTCATCTGTAGGTGTACCCGCATGCCCATCAGCTCGTAAGCGCGTTTCACACCGCTCTTCACGGCCATCGACGTGGTCAGCGGCACCTGCGCGATCCTGCGGGCCATCTCCTCGACTGTGTCCTCGAGTTCATCGCGCGGCACGACCTTGTTCAGCAGACCCCACTCCAACGCCTCCTGCGCGTTCAGTGTCGGCGCCAGCAGCAGCCAGTCCATCGTGCGATGCCAGTTCATCATCAGCCAGGGCTCGATCATGGTGTGTCCGCCCGGTTCACCGAGACTTTGGGCGAGCGGCATCTGAAAGTACGCGTCCTCGGACGCGACGCAGAAGTCGGTCAGCAGCCCGAGGTAGATTCCGCCACCCATGCAGTAACCGTGAATCTGGCTGATCGTCGGCTTCGGGAACTCCCACAGATACAGGGTCGGCCACAGGAACAGGTCGGCCGTGCCCTTGTACAAGTCCTCGAATGTGTCGCCGAAATCCGGATACGGGTTCTCGTCGGGTCCCCACCGCGCGACGTGACCCCCGCAGAAGCCCTTCCCGTTGGCCTTGAGTATGACGACCTTGATCTCCTTGTCGCGGTCGGCTTCTCGCAGGCAGGCGTCGACCTCCTGAACCAGGCTGGCGTCTTTCGTGTTGGCTTTGTCCGGCCTGTTGAGGATGATCCGCGCGATCGGTGGTTCACGCTCGTAGATGACCGATTCGAGCTCGCGTCGCTCCAACGACATGGCCCCTCCTCTTTCAGAGAATCGCGCCGCTGTCCTTGGCGGCCGAGATGTCATCCCAGTCGAGGTCGAGCTCGAGCAGGATCTCCTCGGTGTGCTGTCCATGCTCGGGGGCCCGCGCGGCGCGCGGCGGCGTTTCGTCGAATTGCACGGGCGCGGCGACGATCTGGTACTCGACGCCGTTGTCGTCGACGTTGGGGACGACGTAACCGTTCGGGATCACCTGCGGGTCGTTGAGGGTTTCCTTGGGTGTCGCCAGCGCCGCCCACACACCCGGCTCGTCGGCAAGCGCCTCGCGCCAGTACGCCAGGTCCTCGCTGGCAAGCCGTTCACCGACGAGCTTGCACGCTTCCTCGGCGTTGGCGATGAGGTTGCTCGACGGGACGAAACGCTCGTCGGTGGCCAACTCCGGCAGGCCGATCCTTTCGCAGAATCCCGCCCAGAACCTGTCCGGTTGCAGGAACACCATCTGCAGCCACCTGCCGTCGCGGGTCTTGTACCGGTTGACCAGCGGGTTGATCGCCAGTCCCGGTGGCGCACCGGGGATTCCGTCGATACCGAAGAGGTCGGCCACCGAGATGGACGGCGCGATCGTCCACATCGCCTGTGCCAGCAGTGACGAGTCGACGATGGACGGCTCGCCGGTGCGTTCTCTGCGGAACAGCGCCGCGCAGACGCCGCCCGCGAGCGTGATGCCGCCCTGCAGGTCGCCGAAGCCCGGCCCCTGCACCGCGGGCGTCTCCGTGCCGAACGGCGTCATGGTGTACGACACGCCGCCGCGGGACAGATAGGTCGCGGCGTCGAAGCCGCCCTTCTCGCGGTCGGGTCCGCGCACGCCCGCGCCGGTGCCGCGGGCGATGATGATGTTCGGGTTGAACGAACGGATGTCGGGAACGGTCAGCCGCGCCCGCTCCAGCGCGCCGGGCCGCCAGTTCGTCAGGAACACATCGGCGGTGGCCAACAGCCGCCCGAAGAGCTCGCGGCCGGTGTCGGTCTTGATGTCGATGCCGACGCTGCGCTTGCCCCGGTTGCCGATCTCGAGGATGAAGTCGACGTCGGCGCGCGCGTTCTGCCGGGTGAACCCGCCGATCACCAGTGCGCGCCCCGGGTCGCCCGCGTTGACGTCTTCGACCTTGATGACGTCGGCACCCCAGTCCGCCAGCGCGGCGCCCGCCGACGGCACATAGGTCCACGAGGCGAGCTCCACCACCCGTACCCCACTCAGAACCTGGCTCATGACAACACCTTTCGGTCGAGTCCGTTGACTAGTTGCGCGCCCACTTCCTCGAGGTACTCCTCGGGCGGTCCGAGCATCGCGCTCCAGCCCAGCAGGCGCTTGAGGTAGAGGTGGGCATCGTGTTCCCACGTGAAACCGATGCCGCCGAACACCTGGATCGCGGTATCGCCGACCGACGTCAGCCGCCCCGCGAAGGCTTTGGCGCACAACGCGGCACGGTGTCGTTCGGCCGGTTCGGCCGCGTCGGCGGCCCATAGGGCGTGGATGACGCCGCTGCGAGCGAGCTCGACCGCCTCGTACATGTCGACGCACAGGTGCTGGACGGCCTGGAAACTGCCGATCGGCTGGCCGAACTGCCGTCTGACCTTCGCGTAGTCGACGGCCGACCGCATCACCGCGGTCGCGGCGCCCACCGCGTCGGCGGCCCGCGCGATGACGATGTCGTCGACCACGGCATCGACGATCGAGGCGGGTGCGTCGGACAGGCGGCGCGCGGCCGCGCCGTCGAGGACGACGTCGAACAGCTTGTGCGTCGAGTCGACGTGGGCCCTCGCCGTCACGGTGACGCCGTCGGCGGCCGGATCGACGGAGTAGAGCGCAGGCCCGTCTGTACTCTCGGCGAACACCAGCAACGTCGTCGCCGCAGCGACATCAGGCACCGCAGTCAGCTCGCCGCGCAGTGTGGTCCCGTCCGAGGACGGCCGCGGGTCGGTCACCCCGCCGACGGTCGCGATGACTGAGCCGTCGGCGATTCCGGCCAGCAGCCCGCCGTCGGCCCCGGTCCGTGTCAACGCACGGGTCGCGGCGACCGCGGTCGACAACCACGGTCCGGGGTAGAGCCCTGCGCCCAACTCCTCGGCGACAACGCCTGCCTCCACCATCGTCATGCCCGCGCCGCCGTGCTCGTGCGGTACGAGCACACCCGTCGCACCCAGCTCTGCAAGCCCGTGCCAGACGCCGTCGCTGTTCCCGGTCGGGTCGTCGAGCATCGGGCGTACATGCTCTGCGACACTTGCCTTCTCGGCAAGGAACTGCCGCACGGTATCGCGGAGGGCGACCTGCTCGTCGGTGAGTTCGAGGTTCATGCGCGCGGCAGCCCCAGGATGCGGGTGGCGGTGATGCCCTTGGTGATCTGCGTCGTTCCGCCCGCAATGGTCAACGAGCGCGACGACAGCCTGCGGTCGATCCACCGCTGACCGGATGAATCCGAACCCAGTACGTCGTAGGCGAGCGCCGCAAGGTCCTGGCCGAGCTCGGCCCACACGCTCTTTGCGAGGCTCGCCGAGCCGAGCGCGTCACCGCCGTGCAGGGTCGCGGAGATGGAGCGCTTGCACAGAAGCTCGAGATAGGAGATGCGGACCGCGAGGTCGCCGAGCCTGCGCACGGTGGCGCTGTCCTCCAGCGCGGGCCTCCCGTTGATCGAGTGACCCACCAGATCGGCGACGAGGTCGCCCAACTGCACTTCGACCTGCGCGTACAGCCGCGCCGCGCCCGCGCGTTCGTGGCTGAGCGTGGTGGTGGCGACCTGCCAGCCGGCGTCGAGCGGTCCGAGCAGGACGTCGACAGGCACCCGAACGTCGTTGAAGAAAACCTCGGCGAAGTCGGCGGCGCCGTTGAGTGTGACCAGCGGTCGCGCTTCGATCCCGGGCAGCGTCATG
>DATEIG010000220.1:0-2353 GCA_035279185.1 Mycobacterium sp. | reverse complement strand
GCGATGATGAAGCTGGTCCGGTCGCGGCGCAGCTCGACCATCGCGTGCTGGATCAGCAGCTCGGTCCGGGTGTCCACCGAACTGGTCGCCTCGTCGAGGATCAGCAGCTGCGGCCGGGCAAGAAACGCCCGCGCGATCGTGATCAACTGTTTCTCGCCCGCGCTGATGTTGCCGCCGTCGTCACTCACCCGTGTGTCGTAGCCGTCGGGCAGCGTGTGCACGAACCGGTCGACATAGGCCGCCCGCGCCGCCTCGACGACCTCGTCCTCTGACGCCTCGGGTCTGCCGTAGGCGATGTTGTCGAAGATCGTGCCGCCGAACAGCCAGGTGTCCTGCAGGACCATCCCGATCCGCGACCGCAGCGACTCCCTGCTGACCGTCGCGATGTCCACGCCGTCGATCAGGATCCGCCCCGAGTCCACGTCGTAGAACCGCATCAGCAGGTTGACCAGCGTGGTCTTACCCGCGCCCGTGGGGCCGACGATCGCCACCGTGCTGCCGGGTTGCGCGACAAGCGACAGATCCTCGATGACCGGGGTGCCCTTGCGGTAGGAGAAGTCGACGTGGCTGAACTCGACCCGACCTTGCTGGCCGTCCCGCGACGGGAGGGGCTCGGGCCGCTCCGGGGACTCCTCCTCCGCGTCGAGCAGTTCGAAGACCCGCTCCGCGCTGGCCACCCCCGACTGCAGGGTGTTGTACATGCCAGCGACCTGGGTCAGCGGTTGGTTGAACTGCCGCACGTACTGGATGAAGGCCTGGATGCTGCCGAGGGTGATCTGCCCGGTGGCCACCTGGATGCCGCCGACCACCGCCACCGCCACGTAGCTCAGGTTTCCGACGAACGTGGTGGCGGGCCCGACCAGCCCGGAGAAGAACTGCGCGCCGCGGCTGGAGTGGTACACGTCGGCGTTGCGTTCGCGGAACTGCTCCTCGGCGAGCGCGCGGTGCCCGAACGTCTTCACCAGGGTGAAGCCGCTGTAGGTCTCCTCGATATGGGCGTTGAGCCGTCCCGTATTGGTCCACTGCGCGACGAACAGGCGCTGCGACCGGCGCGCGATCGCCCGCGTCACATACAACGACAACGGCACGGTGACGACGGTGAGCAGGGTGAGCAGCGGCGAGATCGTCAACATCATCACCAGCACGGCGAACACCGTCAGCAGCGATGTCAGCAGCTGGCTGATCGTCATCGACAGCGACGTCGAGATGTTGTCGATGTCGTTGGTGACCCGGCTCAGGACCTCCCCCCGCTGTCGGGTGTCGAAGTAGGCCAGCGGCAGCCGGTGCAGCTTGTCCTCGACGTCGGAGCGCAACGACACCATGGTCCGCTGCACCACCACGTTCAGCAGCCGCGCCTGCAGCCAAACCAGCAGGGCTGCAACGAGATACAGCCCAAGCGCCAGCAGAAGCGTGCGCCCGACCGCACCGAAGTCGACGCCGCGGCCGGGCACGACATTCATGCCCGACAGCAGGTCGGCGAACGTGGTGTCGCCGCGCGCCCGCGCGGCTGCGACCGCCTGCTCCTTGGTGAGCCCCGCAGGTAGTTGACGGCCGATCACCCCGTTGAACAACAGGTCGGTGGCGTGCCCGAGGATCCGCGGGCCGATCACACCGATGGCAATGCCGACTACCCCCAGCGCAATGACCGCTGCAGTCGGGCCGCGCTGCGGGGTCAGCCGTTTGACCAGCCGCAGAGCCGCGCCCTTGAAGTCGCGCGAGCGCTCCGTCGGCGCCTGCACCATGCCGCGGATGGGGCGGCCGAGGGGCTGGGTCACTGCTCGCCTCCCACCGCGGCGCCGACGGACTGCGAGTCCGCGAACTCGGCGTAGGTCGGGCAGTCGGCCAGCAGCGATTCGTGGGTGCCGGTGCCGACGACCGTGCCGTCGTCGATCACCACGATCTGGTCGGCCTTCGACACTGTCGAGATGCGTTGCGAGACAATGACGACCGTCGCATCGGCGGACACCTCCGCCAGCGCCGCGCGCACTCTGGCGTCGGTGTGCACGTCCAGCGCGGAGAATGCGTCGTCGAACAGATAGATGGCGGGCCTGCGGATCACCGCGCGCGCGATCGCCAGCCGTTGGCGTTGGCCGCCCGAGAAGTTGATGCCGCCCTGGGCGACCCGCATCTCGAGGCCGTCGGCGTGGGAGCGCACGAAGCCGTCGGCCGACGCCACCCGCAGCGCCTCCCACATCTCGTCCTCGGTCGCATCCGCCTTGCCGTAGCGCAGGTTGTCGGCGACGGTGCCCGAGAACAGGTAACCCCGTTGCGGCACAAGGCCGATCTCCGACCACAGCTGTTCGGTGTCGAAGTCGCG
This sequence comes from Mycobacterium sp., assembly GCA_035279185.1. Lineage (GTDB taxonomy): Bacteria > Actinomycetota > Actinomycetes > Mycobacteriales > Mycobacteriaceae > Mycobacterium. The sequence continues at coordinate 36 of DATEIG010000220.1, read as the reverse complement.
AACGTCGATGTCGTCGACGCGAACCGCTCCCGACGT
>DATEIG010000219.1:0-9638 GCA_035279185.1 Mycobacterium sp. | reverse complement strand
CTGCCCGTTTCGCTGGCGCCGAGGCCGACCAGCCGCTTCACCTCCTCCTCCATGTCCGGGGTGCTGAAGTCGACGTGGATACGGTTCTTGCCCGGCGTCGGATCCTCCACCTGCTGGAACGCGAGGCCGGGTCCCTCCGGCAGCGCGACCACGACGAAAAACGGTGGGGCGACGGCATTTACCTGCCCGTCGAGCGCCCTGGCCCACCACTCGGCGAGCTTCTCGGGGTCGGTGGTGTCGATGGTGATGTTCTCGGTTTTCAGCGCCATGCGCAGACCCTATGACAGCCCGCCGACATCACCGAGAGGCTTTACCTGCGACGTAATTGAGTCCGGGCGGCAGCCAGCGCACGCTTGACCCATGACCGAGACACACACCCCACCGAAATTCAGCGCCGAACTCTGGGCGGCCTTCTGGGCGAAGCCGGACATCGCCCGCGCAGGCGACGTCCTCGCCGACGACATCGTCGGCTACTGGCAGGGCGACCCGACGCCGGTCCGCGGCAAGGAGCCCTACGTCGGCAAGATCGCCGAATTGGTCAGCGCCATACCGGATCTCACGCTAGACCTGATCGACAGCGCGACGGCGGACGGCGACGAGCCGGGTGAGCAGCTGGTGTTCCTGCACTACGTCGGCACAGGCACCGGACCTGACGGGCCGCTGGCCTTCCGCGGCATCGACCGGGTTCGCGCCCGTGACGGCGTCGTCGTCGAAAACGTCATCCGCTACGACGTCGTCGATCCGACCTGACCGCGCCTCAGCCGGGAGAGAGGAACGCGCGCAACGCCGCCGAGTAGGCGCCGACGTCGTCGGCCCCCATCACCTCACGCGCGGAGTGCATGGCCAGCTGCGCGGCACCGACGTCAACCGTCGGGATGCCGGTGCGCGCAGCGGTCATCGGCCCGATCGTCGACCCGCACGGCAGGTCAGCGCGGTGCTCGTAGCGCTGCAACGGCACTCCTGCCTCCCGGCACGCCAGCGCGAACGCCGCGGCGGTGCGGCCGTCGGTGGCGTACCGCAGGTTCGGCTGCACCTTGAGCACGGGCCCGGCGTTGACCTCGATGAGGTGGTAGGGCTCGTGGCGCTCGGGATAGTTGGGGTGGGTCGCGTGCGCCATGTCGCCCGACGCCACCATCGAGTCCGGCATGCGGCGCAGGAAGTCCTCGCGGCCGCCCCCCGCGGCCAGCGCAATGCGCTCGAGCACCGTCAGCAGCAGCTCGGACTGGGCGCCGTGATCGGATTGCGAGCCCACCTCCTCGTGGTCGAACAGGGCGAGGACGGGCACACGGCCTGCGGGTTCGGCGGCGAGGAACGCCTCGAGGCCCGCGTAGCAGGTGGCCTGGTTGTCGAGCCGCGGCGCGCTCACCAGCTCGCCGCCCAGTCCCGCCGGCGTCGACGGAGTCAGGTCGTGGGTCATCAGGTCGAAACCGAGGATCTCGTCGGCCTCCACCCCCGCCCGCTCGGCGACGAAGCCGAGGAACGACTTCGGGCCGCTGCCGACTCCCCAGATCGCGTTGACGTGCCGCTGCGGGTCCAGCGACACCGCCTTGCGGTCCTCGGCGAGGTGGATCGCGAGTTGCGGCACCCGCAGGATCGGCTCGTCGATCCGCACCAGCCGGTGCTCGAGGCCGACGGGTGAGCGCACGGACAGCCTGCCGCTGAGCCCGAGGTCACGGTCCAGCCATGAGTTCAGCCACGCCCCGCCGTAGGGCTGCAGCGCGACGACCCGCCACCCGGAGACGAACCGGTCGGGATGCTGCTTGACCCGCAGATTCGGGCTGTCGGTGTGGGCGCCGACGATGCGGTACGGAAGGCCGGGCTCTCCGCCGGCGCGCCACGCGACCAGCGAGCCCGCGCGCACCGTGAAGAAGTCGCCGGCCGGGTCTGATCCGCGGCTCGCCGCGGAAGGCCATGCGGCACTTTCGGCCAACTCCGTGAACCCGGCCTGTCGCAGCCGCTGCGCGACCGTCTCGCACACGTGGAACGGCGACGGCGAGGCGTCGATGAAATCGCACAACCCCTGTGCACTTGCGGACATGGTTCACCATCTTCGCCCACGATCTTGATTTAGGGTTCAACGGTGACCGCCGTGCAGCCCCAACCCGTGCTGGCGCCGCTGACCCCCGCCGCCATCTTCATCGTGGCGACCATCGACCACGGCGGCGAATCCGTCGTGCACGACGCGCTGCCCGACATCTCGGGTCTGGTGCGCGCGATCGGCTTCCGGGACCCGTCGAAGCGCCTCTCGGTGATCGCCTCGATCGGCTCCGACGCGTGGGACCGGCTGTTCTCCGGTCCGAGGCCCGCCGAACTGCACCCGTTCACCGAGATCAACGGTGGCAGGCATCATGCCCCGTCGACCCCCGGTGATCTGCTCTTCCACATCCGGGCCGAGTCGATGGACGTCTGTTTCGAGCTGGCCACCAAGATCGTCGAGTCGATGGCGGGCGCCGTCACGATCGTCGACGAGGTGCACGGCTTCAAGTTCTTCGACAACCGCGATCTGATGGGGTTCGTCGACGGCACGGAGAATCCGGACGGCCCCATCGCGGTGTCCGCCACGCAAATCGGCGGCGAGGACCCCGATTTCGCGGGCGGCTGCTACGTGCACGTGCAGCGGTACGTCCACGACATGGGGTCGTGGAACTCGCTGTCGACCGAGGAGCAGGAGCGCGTCATCGGCCGCACCAAGCTCGACGACATCGAACTCGACGACTCGGCCAAACCGGCCAATTCTCATGTCGCGCTCAACGTCATCACCGACGACGACGGCAACGAGTTGAAGATCGTGCGGCACAACATGCCGTTCGGCGAGATCGGCAAGGGCGAGTTCGGCACGTACTACATCGGCTACTCGCGCACTCCCGCGGTCACCGAACGCCTGCTCGACAACATGTTCATCGGCGACCCGCCGGGAAACACCGACCGGATTCTGGACTTCTCGACCGCACTCACCGGCAGCCTGTTCTTCACTCCGACTGCCGACTTCCTCGATGACCCTCCGCCGCTTGCTGATTCGGAACCACCGGAAACCGAGTCGCCGCCGGCCACCGCCGCAAACCGTGACGGATCACTTCGCATCGGTAGCCTGAAAGGAACCACCCGATGAACAACCTGTACCGCGAACTCGCTCCGATCACCGACGCCGCGTGGGCCGAGATCGAGACGGAGGCGACGCGGACGTTCAAGCGGCACATCGCCGGACGGCGCGTCGTCGACGTCAGCGAGCCGAACGACCCCACCGCCGCATCGGTGAGCACCGGACACCTGCTCGACGTGAGCGCCCCCGGCGACGGGGTTATCGCACAGCTGCGGGAGAGCAAGCCGATGGTCCGGCTGCGGGTGCCGTTCACGTTGTCGCGCACCGCCATCGACGACGTCGAGCGCGGAGCGCAGGACTCCGACTGGGACCCGGTCAAAGAGGCCGCCAGGAAGCTGGCGTTCGTCGAGGACCGGGCGATATTCGAAGGCTATCCGGAGGCGTCGATCGACGGGATCAGGGCCAGCAGCTCCAATGCGGCGCTCGCCTTGCCGGGCGACCCGCGCGAAATTCCCGACGTGATCGCCCAGGCGCTGTCCGAACTGCGGTTGGCCGGTGTCGAGGGACCGTATGCGGTGCTGCTGTCAGCCGACGTGTACACCAAGGTCAGCGAGTCCACCGAGCACGGCTATCCGATCCGCGAACACCTCAACCGACTGGTCGACGGCGACATCATCTGGGCGCCAGCCATCGACGGCGCGTTCGTATTGTCGACCCGCGGCGGAGATTTCGATCTGCAACTCGGCATCGACGTGTCCATCGGGTACTCGTCACACGACGCCGAGACGGTACAGCTGTACCTGCTCGAGACGATGACGTTCCTCTCCTACACGGCCGAGGCGTCGGTGGCGCTGACTCCGTAGCCGCACCTCCCCGCGGAATAATCCGCCAGCGGTCCGCCTTATGTGGGCATGAACACATTTGCGGGCAGTAGGGCCCTGGTGACCGGGGCGACGTCAGGCATCGGCTACGCGATCGCACTCGAGCTCGCCCGGCAGGGAGCGGAGGTCATCGTGCACGGCCGTAGCGCCGAACGCGGCGCCAAGGCCGTCCAACAGATCGAAAATGCCGGTGGCAGAGCGCGTTTCATTGGCGCTGATCTGTCCGTCCTCGATGACGTGCGTCGGCTCGCCGACGAGGCGGGTGATGTGGACATCTTGGTCAACAATGCCGGTGTCTACGAGTTCGCGCCGACATTCGAGACGACCGACGCGGACTTCGACGCCCACTTGGACATCAACGTGAAGGCGCCATACGTCCTCGTGCAGAAGCTCGTTCCCGGCATGGTCGAACGCGGACACGGCAACGTCGTCAACATCTCGACAGTCGCGGCCACCAGCCCGTCTGCCGGTGCGGGCATCTACGGCGCGAGCAAGGCCGCACTCGACCTGTTGACCAGGCTCTGGGCCGACGAGTTCGGCGCCGCAGGCGTTCGCGTCAACGCCATCGCTCCCGGACCCACGGTTACGGAGGGGACGTCCGGATTGGCCGACGTCGTCGAGGGGCTCGGGAAAACACGGGCGCTGCAACGGGTCGGCGAGCCGGACGAGATCGCGCGGGCCGTGGCGTTCATCGCGTCATCCGCGGCCAGTTTCGTCAACGGCGTCGTGCTGCCGGTCGACGGCGGCGCGGTTGCGCTGCGCCCTGCGGCTTAGGCGCTGGTGAGAACAGCGTCGAGCGCGGAGTAGAACAGCCCGAGCCCGTCGTCGGACGGGCCGGTGAGCGCCTCGGTCGCGTGCTCGGGATGCGGCATCAGCCCGACGACGCGGCCGTTGGCCGAGGAGATGCCCGCGATGTCGCGCATGGAGCCATTGGGGTTGTCGCGGTAGCGGAACACCACGCGGCCGTCGCCCTCGAGCTGGTCGAGCACGTCCTCCGACGCCACATAGCGGCCCTCGCCGGACTTCAGCGGCACCAGGATGTCGGCGCCCTGCTCGAACCGGGTCGTCCACGCCGACGTGTTCGATGCGACCTCGAGCCAGAGGTCGCGGCACACGAAATGCAGTCCCGCGTTGCGGGTCAGCGCACCGGGTAGCAGCCCGGCCTCGCACAACACCTGAAAGCCGTTGCAGATACCCAGCACCGGCATGCCGCCCTCCGCGGCGTCGATGACCGACTTCATCACGGGGGCGAACTTGGCGATGGCGCCGCAGCGCAGATAGTCACCGTAGGAGAACCCGCCGGGGACGACGACGGCGTCGACCCCCTTCAGGTCTGCGTCGGCGTGCCACAGGTTGACCGCCTCGCCGCCGGCGAGACGGACCGCGCGCGCGGCGTCGACGTCGTCCAAGGTGCCCGGGAATGTGATGATCCCCACACGAGCTGTCACGATGGCTCCCTGCTGACCGACCAGTCCTCGATCACGGTGTTCGCCAGCAGCGATTCGGCGAGTTCGGCGACCGTCTCGTCGGCGACGCTGTCATCGACCTCGAGCTCAAACCGCTTGCCCTGCCTCACATCTGATACACCGTGGTAGCCGAGACGGCCCAGCGCGCCGACGATCGCCTGCCCCTGGGGGTCGAGGATTTCGGCCTTCGGCATAACGTGCACAACCACCTTTGCCACGGCGCTCACTCTACCGGCGGCCGCCGCTCCGCCGCCTCACCGGCACGAATCGATGTACGCGGTACACAGCGGTGCGTCCATCGCGTCGAGGATCTGCGCGTCGGCGATCGCGGGCCAGTCGAGGCGCGGCGGGCTCGCCGCCCACATCGCGAGCTCGACGACCGTGCTGTTGAACGGGTTGACCAGCAGATATTCGTGCAGCACGGTCTGCCCCGGCAGGACGCCGCTGATCACCCCGGCCACCCGGTTGGGCTCGTCGGTCGTGAGCGACGGAGATGTCAGAGGCGAGGTGGCCTGGCAGCCGCGCAGCGCGGCCACCGCCGCATCGAACACGGCCGTCGCCAGCTGGCCGCCGCGCCACGTCTCGCCGCGCCAGTGCATCACCTGCACCTGCAGCTGCCACTGGCCGTCCGGCTGAGGCACGGTGGCACGCGCCGCGACCGCGTAGCTTCGCGCGTCGTCCGCGGCGGGCGGCGTGGCGCATGCCTCCTCGAACCTGAAACGAGGGTTGGTCGCCGTGACGGCCACCCCGGCCAGACCGGGCCAGCGGTACGCCGAGTACAGCGGAAGCGCCGTGTGGTCGATCCAGGCGGAGTTCGGGACGCGGTCACAGTTCGGCGGGCAGTCCATCGGAACCGCATAGGCGGGCCCGATCGCGCCCGGCACGACGGCCACGCCGCACGCCGTGAGCAACACCGCCAGCATCAGTCGCATCGACCACCACCCCTGAGCGCACAATATAGGCATGCAGCTGACGCATTTCGGCCATTCCTGCCTTCTCGCCGAGTTCGGCAACGGTTCGACGACCACCACCGTGCTGTTCGATCCGGGCAACTTCTCACACGGATTCGAGGGCATCAGGGGTCTCGACGCGATCCTGATCACCCATCAGCACCCCGATCACGCCGACACTGAACGGCTTCCGGCGCTGCTGGACGCCAACCCGCAGGCCGCGCTGTACGCCGATCCACAGACCGCGTCGCAGCTGGGCGGCTCGTGGACGGCGGTCAATGTCGGCGACGAGTTCACCGTCGGCTCACTGACCGTGCGCGGTGTCGGCGGCAAGCACGCGGTGATCCACCCCGAGATCCCGGTGATCGACAACATCTCGTACCTGATCGGCGACGGCGACCATCCGGCCCGGCTGATGCATCCCGGCGACGCGCTGTTCACGCCCGGCGAACCGGTCGACGTGCTCGCCACGCCCGCCGCCGCGCCGTGGATGAAAATCTCTGAGGCCGTTGACTATCTGCGTGCGGTCGCGCCGTCCCGCGCGGTGCCGATCCACCAGGCGATCGTCGCGCCGAACGCGCGAGGCGTCTACTACGGGCGGCTCAGCGAGATGACCGACACCGACTTCCAGGTGCTCGACGAGGAGAACGGCACCACCTTCTGACGGCGGGTCAACCGGTGTCGCGCGCGGCCGCCCGACCCGCTGCCCGGCCCGAGAACACACATCCGCCGAGGAATGTGCCCTCCAGCGAGCGGTAGCCGTGCACCCCGCCGCCGCCGAACCCGGCGGCTTCGCCCGCTGCATACAGCCCGGCGAACACGTCGCCGGTGTCGCGTAGAACCCGTGAATCGAGGTCGGTTTCCAACCCTCCCAACGACTTCCGCGTGAGGATGTGCAGTTTGACCGCGATCAGCGGCCCCGCCTTCGGGTCGGTGAGCCGGTGCGGAGCGACGACGCGCGTGAAGCGGTCGCCGAGGTATCCGCGGGCGGCCCGGATAGCGGTGACCTGGGTGTCCTTCGTGAACCGGTTGGCGACCTCACGGTCGCGCGCGGTGACCTCCGCTTCGACGGTGGCGTAGTCCAGCCGCATGACGTCCGGCACGTCGTTCATCCGAGACACCAACTCGCCCAGCGAGTTCGCGCTGACGAAGTCGACGCCTTTGTCGACGAACGCCTGAACCGGCGCCGGTGCGCCCGGCTTGACCCTGGCCAGCACATCGCGGATGCTTCGGCCGGTGAGGTCGGGGTTCTGCTCCTGGCCCGAAAGCGCGAACTCCTTGGCGATGATGCGGGCGTTGAGCACGAACCAGGTGTAGTCCTGTCCGGTGCGGGCGATGTGTTCGAGCGTGCCGAGCGTGTCGAAGCCCGGGTACAGCGGTGCGGGCAACCGCTTGCCGGTGGCGTCGAGCCACAGCGACGACGGCGCGGGCAGGATGCGGATGCCGTGCGCAGGCCAGATCGGGTCGTAGTTGGTGATTCCCTCGGTGTAGTGCCACATGCGGTCGCTGTTGATGACGTGGGCACCCGCCGACTCGGTGATGCCGATCATCCTGCCGTCGACGTGGGCAGGCACCCCGCTCAGCAGTTGCTCGGGGACCCGCCCCATCCGCTTCGGCCAGTTCTTCCTGACGAGGTCGTGGTTGCCGCCGATGCCGCCGCTGGCGACGATCACCGCCTGTGCCCGGAACTCGAACTCGCCGACGGTGTTTCGAGACGTCGCGACGCCGCGGGCGGCGTCCGTCGGCTCAAGGACGGCGCCTCGCACACCCACCACGGCGCCGTCGTCGACGATCAGTTCGTCGACGCGGTGTCGGTGCGCGAACGATACGCGGGCGTTGCCGGCGAGGCGGCGCGCGAACACGTCGACGATCGCGGGCCCGGTGCCCCAGGTGATGTGGAATCGCGGCACCGAGTTGCCGTGCCCGCGTGCGTCGTACCCGCCCCGCTCGGCCCACCCGACGAGCGGGAAGGTCGCCAGGCCGCGCTCGCGAAGCCACCTACGCTTCTCCCCCGCTGCGAAGTCGACGTAGGCGTGCGCCCACTGCCGCGGCCAGTGGTCCTCGGGCCGGTCGAAGCCGGCGGTGCCCAGCCAGTCCTGCAACGCCAGTTCGTGGCTGTCGCGAATCCCCAGCCTGCGCTGTTCGGGGCTGTCGACGAAGAACAGACCGCCGAACGACCAGAACGCCTGCCCGCCGATGTTGGCGGCGTTCTCCTGGTCGACGATCAGGACGCGGCGGCCCCGGTCGACCAGTTCGCAGGCGGCGACGAGCCCCGCGAGGCCCGCTCCCACGACGATGACATCAGCATCTGCCATGGCCGCCAATGTAGCGGTCGGTCAGGCGGCGTCGGTCAGCGCAGGATAGGGGCGCCACTCGTAGACGACGGGCGCACACTGATGCATCAGCGCGAGGTCGACGCAGTCGAGCATGGCCTGGCGCGGGCCCGGCTTGCTCAGATGCCGCGCGGCGACGCCGACGCGCACGACGCCTGCGCGCCGCGCGGTGCGCTCCGCCGACATCACGAGGGTGCGGCACCACCACGGCTCGGAGAGAAAGCCCTCGCCGATGCCGAGCACCCGCGCGCGAACGGTGCTTCTGCGCACCAGATCGGTGATGCCGCCGAGCTCGGCCACCAAACGAAACCCGTTGCGCGGCAACGCATACAATGTGCCCTGTGACACCGTCCAGCCCGGCGCCGCGAAAAGCCGGGTGCGCAGGCCGAGGTGCTCGAGGACCCGGTCGGCACCCATCAGCCTCAGATTGGCCTCGTGTGCGGGCAGCGTTGCGAACTCGCCGCGCCGCTTCTTGGTGGCGGCCTCGTCGAACCCGTGCAGCACGATGGCGTCGCCACGGGTGCGCCGCGCCGCCAGCCACGCGACGGTCGATGCGTCCTCGTCGAGCCGGTAGCCGCCCTTGAGCCGGGGCGCGACGAGGAACGACAGCGGCACCGCGCGCTCGTCGAGGTGTTCGCAGAACGCCGCGACATCGGGCAGCGTCCGCTCACTGATGCCGGATATCGAGACGATCAGTTGTCCAGCCACTCCGGCATTGTCGCAACGCCAGGTGTCGCGACGGTTTACGACGCCCTTACAGCACGTGTCGATTTCGCTACCCCGGCAGGACAGCCTCGATGGCCTCGATGACCTCCGGTGCATCGGGTTCAGTGCGCGGACGGAACCGCTTGACGACCTCGCCACCGGGTGCGAGCAGGAACTTCTCGAAGTTCCACTGCACGTCGCCCGCCTCACCGCCGTCGTCGGCGGTCTCCGTCAGCGCAGAGAACAGCGGATGGCGGTTCGGG
>DATEIG010000218.1:0-8426 GCA_035279185.1 Mycobacterium sp. | reverse complement strand
CGAACAGCCGGGCTCGAATGCGTGCCGGTACCGCGGATGCGGCAGCAACGCCATGGTGATCGCGTATTTGCGTTGTTCGTACCAGCGCTCACCCAGTCGCCACGGATCTGCCGACCCCTCATACACCCGATCGAAGTAGTCATCGGGCAGCCGCGACGTCATCGGAATCTGCTCGTCAATCGCCCGAGTCGGGCGAGGTCGCGCTCGGCATGGCTCTGTCGCACGTACATCGTCAGGTCCGCCACCTTCGCGGCGTGAGCGGCGTTCAAAGCCAACGGCGCCGGTCCGAGTGCACGGCCGGTACGGACGATCGCCTCGTCGACGGCCGACTCCACCACGGCCCGTGTCCGCCGTGCGATCAACTCCGCACGCCCGTCGGTGTTCATCGGGTCGGCGTCGATCTGGGCGGCAGCCGACTGCAGCGTCGCCTCCGCGGCGGCGAGGGCAGCGTCGACGGCGCCGAGGTGCGCGAGCGCGTGCGGGTCCGCCGAGGAGTCAGCGCCGCGTTCGTACAGTGGCGCGGCGACCGCCCGCGCACCGCCCAGCCAGCAGGCGCTCACACCGACTGCGCCATGCCAGAACCCGGGCCGGTCGAGGTACTCGTCCGCAGCGCCGACGGCTACCGCGGGGGCATCGCTGAACCGCACCGATCGGGTGTCGGCGTCCGCCATTCCCGCATTGCGCCAGTCGCTCGGCAGTGGGCTCACGCGGTCGGCGTTCAGGTCGACCGCGAACAGGCCGCGATGTCCGTCGTCGATTCGCGCCGTCACCAGGGCGTGCGTGCAGATACCCGCACCCGAACACCACGCCTTCGTGCCGCTCAGGCGGGTGTCATCACCACCACCGCAGGCGACCACGGCGGCGTCGGGCGATTCGGCGGCCCAAACACCCCACAGCTGGCCGGGTTCCGGATCGGGGCCGTGCAACTCGGCCAGGATCGCAACGGCATCGGTGTGCGCCTCGGCCAGCCGGCCTGCCACCACATCGGCCTCGGTGAGCTCGCTCAGCCGATGCCACCGGTGTGCGGTCCGCCCGGAGCCCGGAAGCGGGAGGTCGAGCCCTCCTGCGGCCAGCCAGTCCCAGACGACGGATGTCACGCGGGCTCGCCGGCCCGCCGCTTCATCACCGAGCCCGACAGATCGCGGAGGTGCTGGGCGAACCCACCGGGAGCGCGGCCGTCGCGCCGGTCTGACGTCGCGACCGACAGCGAGGCGTCGCGATCGATGACGAATTCCGCTGCCTGGAAACGGTCGACGAGCTCGACGTCCTCGCCCGTCGGCAGCGCCCGAAAGCCGCCGACCGCCCAGTAGGCGTCGGCGCGGAATCCCATGTTGGCGCCGTGAATGTGGTTGTGGCTCTTGCCTTTCGAGTGATAAGCGCGCAGATAGCGCCGAACCACGTCGGCCGGGTAATGCTTCCAGCTCGCCACCCGCACCACCCCGAGCGCGACGTCGGCGCGCGAACCCGTCATCCGGACCAGCCAGTCGGCGGGCACCTCGGTGTCGGCGTCCGTCGTCGCGTACCAGACACGGGCCGGGTCGATGCCCTCACACTCCGTGCGCGCATACGAGAAGCCGGCGGCCCGTGCAGCGCCGACGTTGCCCGCGTCGACGGTGACGAAGTGGACGTCGGGGCCGAATTGCCCGACGAGGCGATCACTTCCGTCGTCGGTCGCGTCGAGCACCACCACGGTCAGGACGGGAACATTGACGCACAGGGCCGCGGTCGCAAGCGCGCGCAGACACTGCGGGAGGTGTTCCCGTTCGTTGTGCGCGGGCACGACGACCACAACCTTGGCCAGATCCATACGGGAAGAATTAGCCCGATTGCGACGTTTTCACACCTCGGCTCGAACGAAGACGACTTCGCCGGCCGAGATCTGACGCGCGATGGCCTCGGGCGACAGCAACGGTGGCCCCGCCTCTCGTCGCAGCTGGCTCGAGAAGCACTGCAGCGCCTCCGCCTTGGCCGCCTCGTCATGCGTTGTCACCGGCACGCGGCGCACTCTTTCCCACGGCACGTCGGGGTCGTCGGGCAACGCCCAGTGCCACATCCAGATCGGATACTCGATGAACACCGACGGCACGTCGAGCGACGCGGCCGCGGCGGCCCGCCCCGTCGCTTCGTGGTCGGGATGTCCGTCGCCCCGCCATGTCGCCGCACACCAGGTGCCCGGCGGCGACTCGGCCAACAACGCCTCGAGTTCCAGCTCGAGCCGGTCCTCGTTGGCGGTCACCTCGCCGTCGGGGATGCCGAGGAAGATCGGCCTCGGCAGGCGCAGCCGAGCCATGGCGGCGACCAGTTCCTCGCGACGCTCACTGGCGAGCGCGGTGCGACCGGCGGGATCTTCGGGGTAGGCGGCTTCGCCGTCCGTCACCGCCACGACCTGAACATTCACGCCTCGATCGGCGAGCGCGGCGGCGGTCGCACCGAGGCCGAGTGTCTCGTCGTCCGGATGAGCAGCGACGAGCAGCAGCGCCGGACAGTGCTCGATGGTGAGGGCCGGAAAACGTCGACCCCACCGGGTCCACATCTCCACGGGAGTGCCGCCCTCGACGAGCGGTCGCGCGGCCAACCGTGCGGAGTTGCTGCTGGACTCGCTCACAGCCACTGTGTAGCCGATGGACCGGATCTGACACCTCCTGGGCATGGAAGGATTCAGTTGTGGCTGTGCGCGCTGTGTTGTTCGACTTCTCGGGCACGCTGTTTCGTCTCGAGGAGGACGACAGCTGGTTCGAGGGCATGCAGGTCGACGAACGCGAGGTCGACGGGCACGTGCAGGCCGAACTGATGCGGCGGCTGACGGCGCCGACGGGTCGCTCGGTCGAGATGACGCCGGAGGCCTACGAGGCGTGGGTCAACCGCGACCTCGAACCGCATCTGCACCGCGAGGCCTATCTGCATGTGCTCAAAAAGTCGGGCCTGCCCGGCCACCAGGCGGAAGTGCTGTACGAGCGGGTGATCGACCCCGCCTCCTGGACCCCGTACCCGGACACCGCCGCGGTGCTGGCAGGCCTTCACCGGCAGGGCATCAAGACCGCAGTGGTCTCCAACATCGCGTTCGACGTGCGACCGGCGTTCGAGGCGATCGGCGCGGCCGCCGACGTCGACGAGTTCGTGCTGTCGTTCGAAGTCGGTGCGGTCAAACCCAGCCCGGCGATCTTCCAGACCGCCCTGACGCGGCTCAACGTCGCCGCCGAGTACGCGGTGATGGTCGGCGACAGCGAAGAGGCCGACGGCGGCGCGCGGGCACTCGGATGCGGCTTCCTGCTCGTCGACCCGCTGCCCACCGCGGAGCGACCAGACGGCCTGCGGGAGGCGCTCACCCGCTATGGCGTCGACCTCGATGCGAAGTAACGTCGGGGCATGCCGGGCGTCGAAAGGGTCCATCCACCGCGGTGGCTGAAGCCGCTGAACAAGGTGTTCATGGTGATGCTGCGACTCGGCGTACCGATCTCGCGCGTCGAGAAGCCGGTCGTTCTCACGGTCGCAGGCCGCAAGACCGGGAAACCGCGGTCGACGCCCGTCACGCCATTGGACGTCGACGGCGTGCGCTACGTGGTCAACGGCTACCCCGGCTCCGACTGGGTCGACAACGTCCGCGCCGCGGGTGAGGCCACGCTTGCGCACGGCAGGCACACCGAACGGGTGCGCATGGTCGAACTCGGCCCAGAGGAGGCGCGACCCGTGCTGCGGTCGTTTCCCGCTCTCGTCCCCACCGGGGTCGACCTGATGAAGCGGATCGGCCTGATGACTGACGGCACACCCGACGAAGCGGAGTCACTCGCGGGCCGTTGCCCGGTGTTCCGCATCGAGCCCGTCACGTAGCGTCGCCTCCATGTCGAACACGGAACGCGTCCGGCCGCCGTGGTGGCTGAAGTACGTCAACAAGGCGATGGTCGGTGTGCAGCGGCTCGGCTTCGACTTCGGCGGCAAGGGGCCGGTGATCCTGGTCGTGCGCGGGCGCAAGTCGGGCAAGCTGCGATCGGTCCCGATCACGCCAATGACGGTGGACGGCAAGCGATATGTGCTCGCCGGGCTGCCGGGAAGTGACTGGGCGGCCAACGTCCGCGCCGCCGGTGAGGTCGAGATCCGACAGGGCCGCAGCACCGAACGTGTTCGGATGGTGGCACTTTCGCCCGACGAAGCACGGCCCCTGTTGCGGCTGTTTCCCGTCGAAGTCCCAACGGGTGTCGGCTTCCTGAAGAACGCGGGTCTGGTGACGGGTCCCAACCCGGACGAATACGAGGCGTTGGCAGGACGATTGGCGGTCTTTCGTTTCGACCCCGTGTGAGCAGTCGCCGTCCTAGCCTTGGGCTATGGCCGATCCGCTGCACACCATCGTCGATCGCATCCCGTTGAGCGGTCGCGCATCGTTCATCGATCATTTCAATGGAACCCTGTATTGCACGGGTGACTCAATACAGCGGATCAACCTGTCCACCAGGGAAGTCACGGTGATCGGGCCGCCCGCGACACTGTCCACCGTGGTTGTTGCCGTCGACTTTCACCGGCCCTTTCCGGTGTCGCCCGACATCGTCGGATCCGGCACGCCCGACGGCAGGATCTACGTAGCGACGTTCAGTAACGACTTCGTCGACGGAGACGGCTGGACCGCATTCGACGATTTCGAAGCCGTCGAAATCACTCCCCCCTTGCTGGACCAGTTCAGTCAATTCAAACTCTCACCGGCCCCGGCCTCCCGCTTCCGCCCGCTCGTCACTGCCATGGTGGTGTCCAGTGACGGGAGGTATCTGTACTACTTCGACGTGACCACGTTCCAGCTCGGCATTGTCGACCTCGCAGCGGGCCCGCGCATGGTCGGCGCAGTCGCGCTGGAGAACTGGTCGATGAGCATGGTCATCAGCCCTGACGACCGCCTCATCTACGTCGCTCATCCTTTCAACGGCTACATCTCGGTGGTCGACACGAGTGCGTGGCCCGCGCCGGTACGCAAAGTCCCGATCGACAACGGGCCCTTCCGGCTGGCCTTGAGTGCCGACGGTAAGCGCCTGTTCGTCGCGCAGAGCGGCGACAGTGGAAGCCCCGGCGATCTGGGCACCGGCACGCTTTCTGTCATCGACACCGCAACCCTTGAGCGCCAACAAGTGCTGACCGGCGACCACTCGACGGACGTCACCCTCAACTCGACAGGTACCCGGGCTTACGTGTCGAACAGCGGCAACCCGGGAACCGTGTCGGTCGTCGACGTGACGGGATCCCCTCGAGTCATCGCCACGATCGCCGGGTTCACGTATCCCTCGTTCGTGCGCCTGAGCGCCGACGACACCCGTCTCTATGTTCTCGACTCGGCGACTTCGCCTGGCATCGCCGTAGCGGCGGTCTGAGCCGGCCCGGTCACCGCCTAGAGTCGGGCGCATGAGCGACGACAATCCGTTCAGGCCCGATTACTGGCAGCCGGTCGACGGCTTCGACCTCACCGACATCACCTACCACCGCCACGTCGTCGACGGTGTCCGGCAGCCGACGGTGCGGGTGGCGTTCGACCGGCCCGACGTGCGCAACGCGTTCCGCCCGCACACCGTCGACGAGCTGTACCGCGTGCTGGACCACGCCCGCATGTCCCCCGACGTCGGTGTCGTGCTGCTGACGGGCAACGGCCCCTCGCCGAAGGACGGCGGCTGGGCCTTCTGCTCCGGCGGCGACCAACGCATCCGCGGCCGCAGCGGCTACCAGTACGCGTCGGGTGAGACCGCCGATTCGGTGGACATCGCGCGGGCCGGACGGTTGCACATCCTCGAGGTTCAGCGGCTGATCCGGTTCATGCCCAAGGTCGTCATCTGCCTGGTCAACGGGTGGGCCGCGGGCGGCGGGCACAGCCTGCACGTGGTGTGCGACCTGACGCTGGCGAGCCGCGAGCATGCCCGTTTCAAGCAGACCGACGCCGACGTCGGCAGCTTCGACGGCGGTTACGGCAGCGCGTATCTCGCCAAGCAGGTCGGCCAGAAGTTCGCGCGCGAGATCTTCTTCCTCGGCAGGCCCTACACCGCTGAGCAGATGCACGCGATGGGTGCGGTCAACGAG
Organism: Mycobacterium sp.; assembly: GCA_035279185.1. Taxonomy (GTDB): domain Bacteria; phylum Actinomycetota; class Actinomycetes; order Mycobacteriales; family Mycobacteriaceae; genus Mycobacterium. Next base: position 2,381 of record DATEIG010000218.1, on the reverse strand, counting down.
GTCGTCGACCACGCGGATCTCGAGTCAGTGGGCCTGCAGTGGGCCGCGGCGATCAACGGCAAGTCACCGCAGGCTATCCGGATGCTCAAGTACGCGTTCAACCTGACCGACGACGGTCTGGTCGGTCAGCAGCTGTTCGCCGGTGAGGCAACGCGATTGGCGTACATGACCGACGAAGCCGTCGAGGGCCGCGACGCGTTCCTGGAGAAGCGCGATCCCGACTGGAGCCCGTTCCCCCGCTACTTCTAGCGACTTGGGCGTGATTTTCGGCGCTGAGCGCAGGTTTTCACGCCCAAATCGCTACTCGGCTTCGCCGGCGGCTGCGCGACGGAGGTCGCGGCTGGTCTTGATCAGGCTGAGCACCGTCGTGATCGTCAACGTCGCCACGATGAACAACAGCGACGTCACGATGCCGATCTCGGGTAGGTGGAAATTGCCGACGTGGTCGAGACGGCTGTGGTGCAGGGCCTCGATGATCAGCTTCACGCCGATGAAGCCGAGGATGACCGCGAGCCCCTTGCTCAGGTAGACGACCTTCTCGAGCAGGCCGCCGATGAGAAAGTACAACTGGCGCAAACCCATCAGCGCCAACGCATTCGCGGTGAAGATGATGTACGCGTCATTGGTGAGCCCGAAGATGGCCGGGATCGAGTCGAGTGCGAACACCACGTTGGCGATACCGATGGCGGCGATGACGATCACCAGCGGCGTGAACATGCGGCGCTTGGCTCCCGTTGAAGTGCTCCTCGCGTCCGCAGCCTTGGTCACCAGGCGGCGGTCGTCGTAGTCGTCGCTGAGCGGCAGGATCTTGTGCAGTGCGCGCAGCACCGGGTTCTTGTGGAAGTCGGGCTCGTCGTCGGCATCCTCGAGCGCCAGCTGGATCGCGGTGTAGACGAGGAAGCCGCCCAGGATGTAGAACACCCAGCTCCACGCCGCGATCGCGGCCGCGCCTGCGAAGATGAACACGGCGCGGAAGACCAGCGACAGCACGATGCCGATGTAGAGCACCTTGTCCTGGGCCAGCTCGGGCACCCCGAATCTCGCCATGATGATCATGAAGACGAACAGGTTGTCGACGCTCAGGCTGTACTCGGTGATGTAGCCGGCGACGAACTCCTGACCGCTGGCGCCGGGCGCGAAGATGAACAGCCCGATGGCGAACGCCACCGCCAGCCCGACGTAGACGAGCACCCAGCGGACCGCGTCCTTCGTGGTGACGGTGCGTTGCCTGCGGCCGATGACCGCCAGGTCGACGAACATGATGCCGAGCAGCACCGCGACGGTGATGGCCCAAACCAGTGGGGAGACAACAGATATCAAGATCGACCTCCGGACGGCGTGACGCAACTGTCCGAAGGTCTCTTCCGTCTCGAGCTATCGAGACCGGCACCGCCGGGTCGGCCATCGGGCCTTCCGTGATGACGACGAGTGCCGCGAAGGAATACTCCCCTTCACAACGTGGCAGAACTATAGTCCTCTATGCAGAATTTGTCGCATCGGGAGCCCACCACGAGCTAGAAGCGGAACGTCGTCTGGCCGTGCGGGGACTTCGCGAACGCCAGCACCTTCGTCGGCGCGACGCGGTACACGTGAGCGATGTCGTCGCCGCTGTGGCCGAAGCCGTCGTCGAGAGGTGTGAAATCCCAGACACCGTCATATTTTTCGCGAATGACGTCGGCCAGCTTGGTCAGTACATCGCGGCCGGTGACGCGTTCGGCGGCGCCCTCGACGATCACGTCGAGCCCGTCGTTCCATGTGTTGAGGCCGGTCGTGACGGCCACTGACGTCGAGCGGTCGAGGTTCTTCGCCTTCTGTTCGTCCGGGCCGGTGCAGAAGACGAACGCGTCGTCCACCCACGCCCCGACGAGCGGGGTGATGTGCGGACGCCCATCCGCGCGGACGGTCGTCAGCCAGTAGAGCTCTGCCGCGGTCAACGCGTCGCTCACCTCGGCCCAGCTGACCGGCTCAGAGGCCTCGCTGAAACGGGTGTCGAGCTTTCCGGTTATCCCCATGCCCGTACCGACCCTGTGACGCGGCGCAACTCATCGCGGTTCTTAGACTCGGCGCGTGAGTAAGAGCCCACTGCGCCGGCTGGCCGACGAGCTGGTGTTGGCCAGCATGCGACCGCCGATCGCCCCGCAGCTGATGCAGTTCAAGCCCGGCCAGCCCGTCGACCTCGACGGCAAGCGCATCCTGATCACCGGCGCCTCGTCGGGCATCGGCGAGGCCTCCGCCTACAAGCTGGCCCGTAGGGGTGCGACGGTCGTCGTCGTCGCGCGCCGGAAGGATCTGCTCGACGGGGTCGCCGCACGGATCCGGGCCGACGGCGGCGACGCGCTGGCCATCGACTGCGATCTCGCCGACCTCGACGCCGTCGATGC
>DATEIG010000217.1:0-10429 GCA_035279185.1 Mycobacterium sp. | reverse complement strand
GTGACGGAATCCACCGAGGACGGCCCGGCGACGCCGGCGCCCGAGCGGTCGGCGGACTTGGAGGCGGTGCTGATGGGCGCCGTTGATCTGGCGCGCGCGGCCATCGTGGAGTACAGCGGCGACTCCGTCGGCGACTATCTGGGCGCCACCTTCGACGACCCCTCCGCCGCGACCCATCGGTTCCTCGCCAACATGGCCGGCTACCAAGGCTGGCAGTGGGCCGTCGTGGTGGCGGCCCATCCGGGTGCCGACCACGCGACGATCAGCGAAGTGGTGCTGGTCCCCGGGCCAACGGCGCTGCTGGCCCCGAAGTGGGTGCCCTGGCAGGAGCGGCTGCGGCCGGGCGACCTCGGCCCCGGCGACCTGCTGTCGGCGCCCGTCGAGGATCCGCGCCTGGTGCCCGGCTTCGCCGCGACCGGTGATCCGGAGATCGACGATGTCGCCTACGAACTGGGCCTTGGCCGACGCCGCCTGCTCAGCCCCGAGGGTCGCCTCGACGCGGCCCAGCGCTGGCACGACGGGGACTACGGCCCCGGTTCGGCGATGGCCAGGTCCACCCGGAGGGTGTGCCGGGACTGCGGCTTCTACGTGCCGGTGTCAGGGTCTCTCGGCCTGATGTTCGGCGTCTGCGCCAACGAGTTGTCGGCCGACGGCCACGTGGTCGACGCCGAATACGGTTGCGGCGCACATTCGGACACGCCCGCGCCGCCGGGTACCGGCTCACCGCTGTACGACCCCTATGACGACGGTGTCCTCGACGTGGTCGAGGCTCCGGCGCCCGCTGTGGTCGACGAGCCTGTGGTGGCCGAGGTGGTCGACGAGCCCGCAGCGGTCGACGAGCCTGTGGTGGTCGAGGCCGAGTCGGATCAGGACCCGACGTAGTCGGCGAGGTGCTCACCCGTCAGCGTTGACCGCTTGGCGACGAGTTCGGCGGGCGTGCCCTCGAACACCACCGTGCCGCCGTCGTGTCCGGCTCCCGGACCGAGGTCGATGATCCAGTCGGCGTGCGCCATCACGGCCTGGTGATGCTCGATGACGATGACGGACCTGCCGGAGTCGACCAGCCGGTCCAGCAGCCCGAGCAGCTGCTCGACGTCTGCGAGATGTAGACCGGACGTCGGCTCGTCGAGGATGTAGACACCTGCCTTGTCGCCCATCTGGGTGGCCAGCTTCAGCCGTTGCCGCTCACCGCCGGAGAGTGTGGTCAGCGGCTGCCCGAGGGTCAGGTAGCCGAGCCCGACGTCGGCCAGTCGTTCCAGAATACGATGCGCCGCAGGAGTTTTCGCGTCGCCGTCGGCGAAGAACCGCACCGCCTCACTGACCGTCATCGCCAGCACCTCGCTGATGTCGCGACCGCCGAAGGTGTATTCGAGCACCGACGCGTCGAACCGCTTGCCCTCGCACACGTCGCACGGCGTGGCCACCCCCGCCATGATCGCCAGATCCATGTAGATCACCCCGGCGCCGTTGCAGTTGGGGCACGCGCCTTCGGAATTCGCGCTGAACAGTGCCGGCTTGACCCCGTTGGCCTTGGCGAAGGCCTTGCGGATGGGATCGAGCAACCCGGTGTACGTGGCGGGGTTGCTTCTTCTCGAGCCGCGGATCGGCGTCTGGTCGATCGTCACGACGCCGTCTCGCCCCGCGACCGATCCGTCGATCAGCGAGCTCTTCCCTGAGCCGGCCACACCGGTGATGACGGTCAGCACACCCAGTGGGATGTCGACGTCGACGTCGCGCAGATTGTTGGTGTCGGCGCCGCGCACCTCGAGGGCGTCCGACCACGTGCGCACCTCGGCCTTGAGAGTGGCGCGGTCGCCCAGATGCCGCCCGGTGACGGTGTCGCTGCTGCGGAGGTCGTCGACGCTGCCTTCGAACACCACCTCGCCACCGGCGGTGCCTGCGCCCGGGCCGAGATCGACGACGTGGTCGGCGATCTCGATGACCTCGGGCTTGTGCTCGACGACGAGCACGGTGTTGCCCTTGTCGCGCAGCCGCAGCAGCAGGTCGTTCATTCGGGCGATGTCGTGGGGGTGCAGTCCGATCGTCGGCTCGTCGAAGACGTAGGTCACGTCGGTCAGCGACGAACCGAGGTGGCGGATCATCTTGACGCGCTGCGCTTCTCCGCCCGACAGCGTCCCCGCGGGCCGGTTCAGCGACAGGTAACCGAGCCCGATCTCGACGAACGAGTCCAGCGTGTGCCGTAGCGCCGCCAGCAGCGGCGCCGCGGTCGTGTCCTCGACGCCCTTGACCCACTCGGCGAGATCGGTGATCTGCATCGCGCAGACGTCGGCGATGTTGACGCCCTTGATCTTCGACGAGCGCGCCGTCGCCGACAGCCTTGTGCCGTCGCACTCGGGGCATGTGGTGAAGGTGACCGCCCGTTCGACGAACGCCCGGATGTGGGGCTGCATCGCCTCGACGTCCTTGGCCAGGAACGACTTCTGGATCTGCGGGACGAGTCCGAGGTAGGTCAGGTTGACGCCGTCGACCTTGATCTTCGTCGCCTCCTTGTAGAGGAGCGCGTCGAGTTCCTTTTTGGTGAACGTGTTGATCGGCTTGTCGGGGTCGAAGAACCCGCAGCCGTTGAAGATTCGGCCGTACCAGCCCTCCATGCTGAAACCGGGGATGGTGAGCGCGCCCTCGTTGAGCGACTTGCTGTCGTCGTACAGCGCCGTCAGATCGATGTCGTTGACGGAGCCGCGTCCTTCGCAGCGCGGGCACATGCCGCCGGTGATGCTGAACTCCCGGCGTTCCTTGACGGTCCTGCCCGCCTTCTCGACTGTGACCGCGCCGGCGCCGCTGATCGATGCGACGTTGAACGAAAACGCCTGCGGCGAACCGATATGCGGCTGTCCGAGCCTGCTGAACAGGATGCGCAGCATCGCACCCGTGTCCGTGGCGGTGCCGACCGTCGAGCGCGGATCGGCGCCCATCCGCTGCTGGTCGACGATGATCGCGGTGGTCAGTCCCTCGAGGACGTCGACATCCGGCCGCGCCAGGGTCGGCATGAAGCCCTGCACGAACGCGCTGTAGGTCTCGTTGATCAGCCGCTGCGACTCCGCGGCGATGGTGTCGAACACCAGCGAGCTCTTGCCCGAACCCGAGACGCCCGTGAACACCGTGAGCCGCCGCTTCGGCAGCTCCACGCTGACGTCCTTGAGGTTGTTCTCCCGCGCGCCGGTGACCCGGATCAGGTCGTGGCTGTCGGCCTGCGGCCTGGTCATGCCACCTGCTGGATCCGAACCGTGTTGCCCGCCGGGTCACGCAGCGCGCAGTCGCGCGAGCCCCACGGCTGATCGGTCGGCTCCTGCATGATCTCGGCGCCGCTGGCCTGCGCCCGCTCGAAGACGGCGTCGAGATCGGTGGTGGCCAGCATGATGCTGGCGTAGGTGCCCTTGGCCATCATCTCGGTGATCACCCGACGCTCCTCGTCGGTGACACCGGGATCCGCGGCAGGCGGCGTCAGCACGATGTTCATGTCCGGCCGCCCCGCCGGGCCGATGGTGATCCAGCGCATGGTGTTCGCGCCGACGTCCTTGCGAACCTCGAAGCCCAGTGCGTCTCGGTAGAAGGCCAGCGACTGCTCGGGGTCTTCGTGGGGAAGGAAACTGGCGTTGATCGTGATGTCCATGGCGATCACGCTAGGTGCAGCCGCGGGGCCGGCGCTTCTCGATTCCTGATCGGTCGGGTCACCTGCTTCTCGACGCATGACGGCATCCCCTGCGTCGCGCCTGCGGTCTGATCCCGATAGGCGCTCGGCGGCATGCCGACCAGCTCGGTGAACCGGGTGCTGAACGTGCCGAGCGACGAGCAGCCGACCGCGAAGCAAACCTCGGTGACCGACATGTCGCCGCGTCGCAGCAGTGCCATCGCGCGCTCGATGCGACGCGTCATCAGATACGAGTACGGCGACTCCCCGTAGGCGAGCTTGAACTGCCGGGACAGATGACCCGCCGACATGTTGACCCCGCGCGCCAGCGCCTCGACGTCGAGTGGCTGTGCGTACTCGCGGTCCATTCGGTCGCGGACCCGGCGCAACAGCTTGAGGTCGCGAAGGCGCCGCGCGTCGGTCAACGGGCGCGCTCGCCTTCGGCGGCTGCCTTGATCCGCGCCAGCGACATGTTCATTCCCTCGACCAATTCGCGCTCGAAGCTGGGTACGCCGCCGAACAACGCGTTGACGGTGAACGTCGCCGCCGCCTTCGTCCCGTCTTGCGCGTGCCGGGATTCCACGAGCCGTGTGCCGTTTGCCGTGGGCTCCAATTCGTAGCTCCACACGGTGTTGTTCGTGTTGACCCGGAAAGCGATTCTCTTCTCCGGAATGACTTCGGTGACCGTACTCGTTGTTGGCCAGAACACGAATTTGCGCCGATTCAGGTTGATTGTCCGCGTGCCGGGCCGCAGGGGTCCGAGGGCCTTCATCATCCGGCATTGCGGACTCCATTGCGGCATCCGGCCGAAGTCGGAGACCAACCCCCATACCTTTGCCACGGGAGCGTCGATGTCGATCTGCGCCTGCAATAGCGGTTCGGCCACCTGCTGTCCTTCCGATGTGGTTGACGGGTTAGCTGAGACCGCTCTGCGCGCCGCGGGATCCGCGGCGCACGGCGCGGCGCTGCAAAAGGAATATGGATGTGCCGAGCACGCCGACACCCAGGCCGGCCACGGAGATCGGCCGCCAATCATGTAGCCCGGCTACCGTGAACGCCAGGACCGTCGCGATCAGCCAGCCGACGGCGATGACGATGATGACCGGCCACGGTTCCAGCAGAATCGCGGGCAGGCCAGGAGGTTTAGGCTCAGCGGGATCGGATGGTTCGTCGTTCATCGACCTCCAACTTAGTCGCGGACGCCCGAACGAGGAAGCCCGACGTGTTTTGCTGCATGGAATCCGGATCGCTGGCTATTCTTTGACTTGTGAAAGATGCAGATTCCCGGTTGGCAAGCGACCTGTCGCTGGCCGTCATGCGTTTGGCGCGACAATTGCGGTTTCGCCGCCCGGAATCATCGATCTCCCTGTCACAGCTTTCGGCACTGTCGACGCTTGCCAAGGAGGGGGCGATGACCCCCGGGGCGCTCGCCCTGCGGGAGCGAGTTCGACCGCCGTCGATGACCCGCGTGATCGCCTCCCTCGCCGAACTCGGATTCGTGGCGCGAAGCGCGCACCCGATCGACGGACGACAGGTTCTGGTGTCGGTTTCACCATCGGGAACGGATTTGATCGAAGCGGAGCGCAAAGCTAGCCAGGAATGGCTCAAAGAACGGCTTGCGCACTTGAATGCCGATCAGCGGAGGGCTTTGCTGGTAGCTGCCGACGTCATGTCGACGCTCGTCGAGGAATCCGCTTAACCGGCGCATCGCGTAGCTTGCGGGGAATGAGTTCCGTCGTCGACGTCGACGATCCCGCCGATCCGCGGCTCGATGACTTCCGCGACCTCAACAGTGTCGACCGCAGGCCCGACCTGCCGTCGGGCAAGGGTCTGGTGATCGCCGAAGGTGTTCTCGTGGTGCAGCGGATGCTGGCGTCACGCTTTCATCCGCGCGCGATGCTGGGCACCGATCGGCGGCTGCGTGAACTCGGGGACGACCTCGACGCCACCGACGCACCCTTCTACCGCACCTCCGCCGAGGTGATGGCGGACGTCGTCGGCTTCCACCTCAATCGCGGGGTGCTCGCCGCGGCGCCACGGCCGGGCGAGTTGTCGGTCGAGGAGGTACTCGACGGCGCGCACACGGTGGCGGTGCTGGAAGGCGTCAACGATCACGAGAACCTTGGCTCGATCTTCCGCAACGCGGCAGGCCTGGACATCGACGCCGTGGTGTTCGGCACCGGCTGTGCCGATCCGCTCTACCGCCGCGCGGTCCGCGTGTCGATGGGGCACGCCCTTCTCGTGCCGTACGCATGGGCGGCGGCGTGGCCGGCGGATCTGATGATGCTGCGCGACAGTGGATTTCGTGTGATGGCTCTGACGCCGGACGCCGGTGCGGCCACGCTGGCGGAAGCGGTGGCCACGGTGCGCGACGACCGCGTCGCGTTTCTCGTCGGCGCGGAGGGACCCGGCCTGACCGAGACGGCGATGCGCTCCAGCGACATCAGGGTGCGGATACCGATGTCCCGCGGTACTGACTCGCTGAATGTGGCGACGGCTGCCGCGCTGGCGTTCTATGAGCGGGCTAGATTGATGCCGTGACCGAGGACGCGACGCCGTGGGGAACCGGTTTGGCCGTCGCGGCCTTCGTTGCGATCGTCACCGCCGGTGCGGTGGTGGTGCTGAGTGTGGGCCTGATCCGGGTTCACCCGCTCGTGGCCGTCGGCCTCAACCTCGTCGCAGTGGGTGGGCTGGCTCCCACGGTGTGGGGTTGGCGTACGACGCCGGTGTTGCGGTGGTTCGTGCTCGGCCTCGGCGTCGGGGTTGCCGGCGCCTGGCTGGCGCTGTTGGCCTTGACGCTCGGTTAGCCGCCCTGGCTGCTGGAGCGCACCCCGAGCAGCACGTCTTCCCACGCAGGCACTGCCGGCTTGCTCTTGCGGGCGCGCGGGGCCCGTGCCGGCTTGGGCGGCTCGGGCTTCTCCTCGACCTGAACCGGCGGGGCTGGCTCCTCGATCGCCAACTGCTTGACCGGCGCCACCGGCCGCAGCGGAGGCCTGGCGAAGTCAGGATCGATCAACTCGCTCGCCGCGTCGTCGAAGGCGGTGACCGTGCCGCCGTGCGCCCCCGGCGTGAACCGGAAGTGAGCGGCGTTCTCCGAATGCCCCGCCTGCCATGACAGCTGGACGGTCCATCGGCCGTCCTCGTTGCGCCACGCGTCCCAGTTGGCGGAGTCGGGGTTCAGCCCGCGAGCAATCAGCGCCGAGGTGATCGTCTCCAGCAGCGTCAGCACGCCGGGCCCGTCGGCGAGGACCGGGTGTGCGGCGGTTGCCAGCTCGGCGGCACGTGAGCGCTCGAGCAGAACCGGGTGCGCGAACCGCTCGACCCGGGATATGTCGACCCCCGCCGACTCGGCGACCTGCTGGACGGATGCGCCCGCGCGAATCCTGGCTTGAATCTCCTTGGGACTCAGCACGCTTGGAACCTCGGTATCGACTTGGGTTTTGCTGACACCGGACTTTTCGCCGCGCACGGCAGCCCTCAACCGGTCGTCCGCACGCAGGATGAACTTCTCGTTCGAGTCGTCGCTTTCGCAGATGATGCGTTTGCCATCAACGTCGAGTCCGACGACCTTGAGTTCACGCATGCCGACCTCCTCCGGGCTGTGACGGCGCCGGGACGCCGTACCCGATCAGCAGCCAACCCTACTGCGTCATCGGCCCGTAACCGGGCCGACACGCCCGAGGTCAGAGGCGTTCCACCACCCAGTCGACGCACTGCGTCAGCGCGCTCACGTCGTCGGGATCGATGGCGGTGAACATGGCGATCCGCAACTGGTTGCGGCCCAGCTTGCGGTACGGCTCGGTGTCGACGATGCCGTTAGCCCGCAGCGTCTTGGCGACGGCGGCGGCGTCGACGTCGTCGGAGAAGTCGACGGTGCCGACGACCTGAGACCGGTGTGCGGGATCGGCGACGAACGGCGTCGCGTACGCCGACGCCTCGGCCCACGAATACAGCCGCTGCGACGAGTCGGCGGTGCGCTTCACGGCCCAGTCCAGGCCACCGTTGGACAGCATCCAGTCCAGCTGCTCGGCGAGCAGGATCAGCGTGCCGATCGCGGGCGTGTTGTAGGTCTGGTTCTTCAGGCTGTTCTCCACTGCGATGGGCAACGACAGGAAGTCGGGCACCCACCGGCCCGACGACGCGATCGACTCGATCCGTGCCAGCGCTGCGGGCGAGGTGACGGCGATCCACAGGCCGCCGTCACTCGCGAAGTTCTTCTGCGGCGCAAAGTAATACGCGTCGACATCGGTGATGTCGACCGGCAGCCCGCCCGCCGCGGAGGTGGCGTCGATGACCACCAGCGCGTCGCCGGACCCCTCCGGGCGCTGTACGGGCACTGCCACACCCGTCGAGGTCTCGTTGTGCGCCCACGCGATGACGTCGACGGACGGGTCCGATTGAGGTTCCGGTGCGCTGCCGGGGTCGGCCTTGATGACCACCGGGTCGCCGACGAACGGGTTCTTGCCGACGGCCGAGGCGAACTTGGCGCTGAACTCGCCGTAGGTCAGGTGCAGCGAGCGCTTGTCGATGAGGCCGAACGCGGCCGCGTCCCAGAACGCTGTCGAGCCGCCGTTGCCGAGGATGACCTCGTATCCGTCGGGTGCGCCGAACAACTCGCGGACCCCGTCGCGGACGCGGCCGACCAGGTTCTTCACCGGCGCCTGTCGATGCGAGGTGCCGAACAGGTCACCGGCGGCGGCGAGCGCGGCCAACTGCTCCGGCCGGACCTTCGACGGTCCGCAGCCGAAGCGGCCGTCGGCGGGTTTGAGGTCGGCGGGAATCGTCAGCTCAGCCATGCGGCCAAGCGTAGTGACCGCACTTGTGTCCTTCCTGCGGGGAGGGTCGGCGCGAAAGTTGAGAACTTGATTAAAGGCCTGATCGGGCCGTGCCCACCGAGTTCATACTGGAAATGAGGTCGGGGACCGCAGCTGAGCCCGGGGGTTGAGGGCACGTGGTCACACGGGGACTAGCGACGACGCTCGCTTCACTGTGCGCAGCCGCGGTTGCCGTCATGTCGGGAGTCGGCCCGGCCCACGCCGACGGCGACGAGGGTGGTGCTGTTCTTCGTCAGATCAACGCGACACGCGCGGCGAACGGCTGCGACCCGCTCTCGGCGAACCCGCAGTTGACCGCATCGGCTGCGCGGCACGCCAGGGACATGCTCGACAACGGCGTGCAGGCCCACACCGGGTCGGACGGATCCTCGCTTCCGCAGCGCGTCACCGACGCGGGCTACACCCCGTACGCGCAGGTCGGTGAGATCGTCTACTGGAGCACCGACCCGAACGCTCCGCCCGCGGCGGCCGTCGCGTGGTGGATGAACAGCCCGGACCATGCCGCGATCATCACCGACTGCGCCCTGACCGACGCCGGCTTCTCCGCGGTCAGCAACGGGGCCGAGATGACCGCGGCGGGAGACTTCGGCAAGAAGTGAAACAGCGGGTCAGAGGTCTGCCCCGACATGGTGCTGTGATCTAGACCACATGTCTCACACGTTGGCCCGGTTGGCCACAGTGGGTAAACGGGGTCTGTTCAATATGCGATACCTCCGGTACCGTCAGTGGACATTGAGCCAGTAAATGTAAACCTCACGGGAGGCTTCTGATGGCTAGGACGCGCATGGTCAGGCGCTGGCGCCGCAACATGGACGTCAGCGACGACACCGCCTACGTCGACATGCTCACCACACTGTCCGAGGGGTCGGTGCGGCGGAACTTCAATCCCTACACCGACATCGACTGGGATTCTCCGGAGTATCAGGTCGTCGACAACGATCCGCGGTGGATCCTGCCCGCGACCGACCCGGTCGGGCAGCACCCCTGGTACAAGGCGCAACCGGTCGAGCGCCAGATCGAGATCGGCATGTGGCGCCAGGCCAACGTCGCCAAGGTCGGTCTGCACTTCGAGTCGATCCTCATCCGCGGGCTGATGGAGTACGCGTTCTGGACGCCGAACGGGTCGCCGGAGTACCGGTACTGCCTGCACGAGGCGGTCGAAGAGTGCAACCACACGATGATGTTCCAGGAGATGGTGAACCGCATCGGCGCCGACGTGCCGGGGATGCCGCGGTTGCTCAAGTGGATCCAGCCACTGATCCCTCTGGTGGCGGGCCCGCTGCCGATCCCGTTCTGGTTCGGCATTCTCGCGGGCGAGGAACCGATCGACCACACGCAGAAAAACGTTCTGCGCGAGGGGAAGACGCTGCACCCGATCATGGAGCGGGTGATGGCGATCCACGTCGCCGAGGAGGCTCGGCACATCTCGTTCGCGCACGAGTACCTGCGCAAGCGGGTTCCGCACCTGCCGCGACGGAAGCGGTTCTGGCTGTCGCTCTACGTGCCGCTCACCATGCGCATCCTGTGCTCGGCGATCATCGTTCCGCCGCGGTCGTTCTGGAAGAAATTCGACATTCCCCGATCTGTCCGCAAGGAGATCTTCTTCAAATCGCCTGAGTCTCGGCTTATGCTGCGCGATATGTTCGGTGACGTGCGCATGTTGTGCAAAGACACCGGGCTGATCAACCCGGTTGCCAAGGTGATGTGGCGGATCTGCCGAATCGACGGCAAGCCGAGTCGCTACCGCAGCGAACCGGCCCGCGAGCATCTGGTGAGCGCCGCCTAGGGAGCCCATGCCTCACGTTGTCACCCAGTCGTGCTGCAGCGACGGGTCCTGTGTCTACGCCTGTCCGGTGAACTGCATCCATCCGTCACCGGACGAGCCGGAGTTCGCGACGGCCGAGATGCTCTACATCGACCCGGTCGCCTGCGTGGACTGCGGTGC
>DATEIG010000216.1:0-5883 GCA_035279185.1 Mycobacterium sp. | reverse complement strand
CCCAGATCGAGCCGGTCACGCTGACGCTGAACGGGGCGGCGGATTTCGACGCCGTCATCCATCGGCTGGTCGAGCTGGCCTACACCCGCGTCGACATGGTCGGCAAGCGCGGCGAGTTCGCGGTTCGCGGCGGCATCCTCGACGTGTTCCCGCCCACCGCCGAGCACCCGGTGCGCATCGAGTTCTGGGGCGACGAGATCTCCGAGATGCGGATGTTCTCGGTCGCCGACCAGCGCTCGATCCCCGACATCGAGGTCGATGTCGTCATCGCGCTGCCGTGCCGCGAGCTGCTGCTGACCGACGACGTCCGGGTCCGCGCGTTCGAGCTCGCCGCCGAGCACCCGCGGACCGGCAACGAGGTGCCCGGCAGCGTGCCCGACATGCTGGCCAAGCTGGGCGAGGGGATTCCCGTCGACGGGATGGAGGCCCTTCTGCCGCTGCTGCGGCCGACCGAACTCTCGCTGCTGTCCGACCATCTGCCCGCGCAGACGCCGCTGCTGATCTGCGATCCCGAGAAGATCCGCACCCGCGCCGCCGACCTCATCAAGACCGGCCGCGAGTTCCTCGAGGCGTCCTGGTCGACGGCGGCGGTCGGCGGCGACGCGCCCATCGACCTCGAGGCGCTCGGGGCGTCGGGCTATCTGGAGCTCGCAGACGTCGCCGCAGCCGCCCGCAAGGGCGGGCATCCGTGGTGGACGCTGAGCCAGCTTCGCGTCGCGGACGTGAGGAGCGAAGAGGGTTCAGCGGACGCGATCGAGCTGGACATCCGCGCGGCGCCGTCGGCCCGCGGGCAGCAGTCGAGCGTCGACGAGATCTTCGCGATGCTGCGGGCCCACGTGGCGACGGGCGGCACCGCGGCGATCGTCACGCCGGGCACCGGCACCGCGCACCGCGTCTGCGAGCAGCTGGCCGACGCCGACACGCCCGCCGCGATGCTCGAATCGGGGGAGACGCCGAAGCCGGGCGTCGTCGGCGTGCTCAAGGGGCCGCTGCACGACGGCGTCGTGCTGCCGGGCGCCAACCTCGTCGTCGTCACCGAGACCGACCTGACGGGCAACCGTGTGACCGCGCCGGAGGGTAAGCGGCTGGCCGCCAAGCGCCGCAACGTCGTCGACCCGCTGGCGCTGACCGCAGGCGATCTCGTCGTGCACGACCAGCACGGCATCGGCCGCTTCGTCGAGATGGTCGAGCGCACGGTCGGCGGTGCACGCCGCGAGTACCTGGTGCTGGAGTATGCGTCGGCCAAGCGCGGCGGCGGCTCGGACAAGCTGTTCGTGCCGATGGACTCACTCGACCAGCTGTCGCGCTACGTCGGCGGCGAGGCGCCCACGCTGAGCAGGCTCGGCGGCAGCGACTGGGCCAACACCAAGACCAAGGCCCGTCGTGCGGTCCGCGAGATCGCCAGCGAGCTGGTGTCGCTGTACGCGAAACGGCAGGCGTCGCCGGGCCACGCGTTCGGGCCGGACACCCCGTGGCAGGCCGAGATGGAGGACGCGTTCGGGTTCACCGAGACCATGGACCAGCTGACCGCGATCACCGAGGTCAAATCCGACATGGAGAAGCCGATCCCGATGGACCGGGTGATCTGCGGCGACGTCGGCTATGGCAAGACCGAGATCGCGGTGCGGGCGGCGTTCAAGGCCGTGCAGGACGGTAAGCAGGTCGCGGTGCTGGTGCCGACGACACTGCTGGCCGATCAGCACCTGCAGACGTTCAGCGAGCGGATGGCCGGGTTCCCGGTCACCGTCAAGGGGCTGTCGCGGTTCACCGCCCCTGCCGAGTCGCGGGCCGTGCTCGAGGGCATGAAGGACGGCTCGGTCGACATCGTCATCGGCACGCACCGGCTTCTGCAGACCGGGGTGACGTGGAAGGACCTCGGCCTGGTCGTCGTCGACGAGGAACAGCGGTTCGGCGTCGAGAACAAGGAGCACATCAAGTCGATGCGCACCCACGTCGACGTGCTGACGATGAGCGCCACCCCGATCCCGCGCACGCTGGAGATGAGCCTGGCCGGCATCCGCGAGATGTCGACGATCCTCACCCCGCCCGAAGAGCGGTATCCGGTGCTGACGTACGTCGGCCCGCACGACGACAAGCAGATCGCCGCGGCCCTGCGGCGCGAGCTGCTGCGCGACGGGCAGGCGTTCTACATCCACAACCGGGTGCGGACGATCGACCGTGCGGCCGCACGGCTGAAGGAGCTCGTGCCGGAGGCGCGCGTCGTCGTCGCGCACGGGCAGATGCCCGAGGAGCAGCTGGAACGCACCGTCGAGGGGTTCTGGAACCGCGAATACGACGTGCTGGTCTGCACGACGATCGTCGAGACGGGCCTCGACATCTCCAACGCCAACACGTTGATCGTGGAACGCGCCGACACGTTCGGGCTGTCGCAGCTGCACCAGCTGCGTGGACGGGTGGGCCGTTCCCGTGAGCGCGGCTATGCGTACTTCATGTATCCGCCGGAGGTGCCGCTGACGGAGACGGCGTACGACCGGCTGGCGACCATCGCGCAGAACAACGAGCTCGGTGCGGGCATGGCCGTCGCGATGAAGGACTTGGAGATCCGCGGCGCGGGCAACGTGCTCGGCGTCGAGCAGTCGGGCCATGTCGCGGGTGTCGGCTTCGATCTGTACGTGCGGCTCGTCGGCGAGGCCGTCGAGGCGTACCGCGCCGCGGCCGACGGGAAAACCGTTGCCGCCGTTGAGGAACCGAAGGATGTCCGCATCGACCTGCCTGTCGACGCGCATCTGCCGCCGGACTACATCGCCAGCGACCGGCTGCGGCTGGAGGGTTACCGGCGGCTGGCGTCTGCAGCGGACCAGGAGGCCGTCGGCGCGGTGGTCGACGAACTCGTCGACAGGTACGGCCCGCTGCCGGAACCCGCGCAGCTGCTGGTGTCCGTGGCGCGGTTGCGGTTGCTCGCGCGCGAGCACGGCATCACCGAGGTCAGTGCGCCATCGGCGTCGACGCTGCGGGTGGCGCCGATGACGCTGCTGGACTCCCAACAGCTGCGACTGAAGCGGATGTATCCGAGCGCTTCGTACCGGGCGACGACGTCGACGGTGCAGGTGCCGATCCCGCGGTCGGGCAGTGGCGTCGGCGCACCGCGCATCCGGGATCTCGAGGTGCTGCAGATGGTCGCCGACCTGATCCTGGCCTTGAACGGGAAACCGCAGGGCAGCGTCGACATCGCCGCGAGCAAATGAACGGGTATAACCAAGTCATCGGTCTCGTCGACAGAGTGAGGGGGTGGAGCCCGTGACCGTCGTCCTGGTCGACCCGCGCCGCCCGTCGCTGATCCCCGTCGAGGCGGTCGAATTCCTCGCCGGCGACGTCCAGTACACCGAGGAGATGCCGGTCAAGGTGCCGTGGTCGCTGCCGTCGGCCCGCCCGGCCTACGAGGGCGACGACGCGCCCGTGCTGCTGTCGTCCGACCGCGACCATCCGGCTGTACAGGCTCGGCTCGCGGCGGGGGACCGGCTGATCGCCGCGCCGGAGCCTCAGGCAGGCGAGCGACTGGTCGACGCCGTGGCGATGATGGACAAGCTGCGCACGGCCGGTCCGTGGGAGAGCGAGCAGACGCACGACTCGTTGCGACGCTTCCTGCTGGAGGAGACCTACGAGTTGTTCGACGCGGTGCGCAGCGGCGACGCCGACGAACTGCGCGAGGAACTCGGCGACGTGCTGCTGCAGGTGCTGTTCCAGGCGCGCATCGCCGAAGATGCCCCCGAGCACTCGTTCACCATCGACGACGTCGCCGATTCGCTTCTGCGCAAGCTCGCCAACCGGGTGCCCGCGGTGCTCGCAGGCGAGCCGATATCGCTGGAAGATCAACTGGCGCAATGGGAAGAGCGCAAGGCCGCCGAGAAGTCCCGCGACTCGTCGATGGACGGTGTGCCGACGGCGCAGCCTGCCTTGGCGTTGACGCAGAAGGTGATCGACCGGGTCGGCCAGGCCGGGTTCCCCGCCGATCTCCTTCCCGCGGCGATGACCGCCGTCACGGTCTCGCCGGACGGTGATGCCGAAAATGCTTTGCGTGCAACGGTTCTGGAGTTCATGGACACCGTTCGCACGGTGGAGAAGGCGATCGCGGCCGACCGTCGCGGCGAAGACGTGCCCGTGGAGCTCGACATCGCCTCGCTAGGGGTCATCAGCGAGGAGGAGTGGCGGGCGTTCTGGCCGTCGGCAGCTGTCGCCGAAGAGGCCTGCGAGGCCGTCGCCGAAGAGGCAGACGACGACCCGCCCGTCGACGAGGAGGCCGACGATGACGAGCCTGTCGACGAGCCGCCCGTCGATGAGGAGCCCGTCGACGATGACGAGCCTGTCGAGGACGGGGCCGTCGACGATGAGGACGTGGCCGCCAATTCCTAGGACACCGAACGTGCGTCCACTGCGACAAATCGCCCATTTTTTCGCAGTGGCTTCACGTTCGACGAGCCCATGCGGCTGAAAGGCGCCGGATGATTCCGCCTTCGCTGTCCTCCGCCGTGACTCGAATGTCTGTCCAGCCGAGCTCGGCGACCGCTTCGGCTTTCCGGATGTCGTGGTTGAACACCCTTCGGGTCAGTCGATGATGCTCACCCTCGTAATCCATCGCGATCAACTTGTCCTCCCAGCCCAGGTCGAAGACAGCCACGAGCGCACCGAATTCGTCGTAGACCGGTATCTGGGTCTGCGGGCGGGGGAAGTTGTTCCTGATGACCATCAGTCGCAGCCAGGTCTCCTGCGGCGACTCCGCGCCGGGATCGACCAGGTCGAGAACAGTGCGCGCTTGTCGAATGCCGCGTCGTCCCCGGTATTTCTCTGCGAGTAGTTCCACGTCGGCGATCTTCAGGTGCTTCTTGCGCGCGAGGGCGTCAATCGCGGCGACCGCTCGGCCGAGCGGATAACGGGCTGCGATGTCCAGTGCAGTCCGCGCCGGCGTCGTCACCAGAACGCCGTCGACACACTCGATCTCGTCGTCGGCGAATCGGTCAGACCATGTGCGAATACCCCTCGGCGGTCGTCGATTTGACCAGAGTAACTCCGCCGGTCGACGGGCATCGACCCATTTGGCGCCGTGTAGAGCCGCAGCAGACTGTCCCGCGACGACCCCCTTGCGGCCCGACCACAACCACGCCGCCTTCGCGCGGATCACGGCCGTCACCTCGGTATCTGCCGACACGTGGACGTCCGGGTACAGCGCGACAAAGCGGCTGCGCAATCCGTACGGCGTCAGCGCGCCCGAAGCAATCGCCTCGCTACCGATGAATGGCTGTTTCATGGCGAGAGTGTGCGTCGAACCACCGACACCACCGCGAACGTGCGCCCACTGCGAATAATGCGCCGAGAAATCGCAGTGGCTTCACGCTCGACGCCACGAAACTAGTCGACGAGCGCGTCGCCGAGGAAGCGGTCGGCGCCCGTAACTCCGGGCAGCACAAAGAAAAAGCCGCCACCCACCGGCATGATGTACTCCTCGAGAGGCTCTCCCTTGAGGCGCTTCTGCACGGCGAGAAAGCCCTTTTCGAGGCTGCGCTGGTAGGCGATGAACGCCAGCCCCTGATCGAGTCGGCCCGCGCCGTCGAACCCTCGCGAGTAGTTGAAGCCTCTGCGCAGGATCAGGTTCTGTTCGGACTCCACTGTGCGGGGGTTGGCCAAGCGGATGTGGGCGTCGAGCGGAATGCGCTTCCCGTCGGGATCCTCGGCGTAGTCGGGATCGGCGAACTCGTCGGTCATCCCGAGCGGAGCACCGCTGACCTTCTTGCGGCCGATGAGCGCCTCCTGCTCGCCGAGGCGGGTGCGATCCCAGAACTCGACGAACATCCTGATGATGCGCACCGCCTGATACGAGCCGCCGACCGCCCACTCGGGTTCGTCGTCGCCGGGCTGCACCCACACGTG
>DATEIG010000215.1:0-2544 GCA_035279185.1 Mycobacterium sp. | reverse complement strand
CTGATCCTCGGCCAGCTCGGTCACGACACGCCGATCCCGGTGCCCGAGGCCACCGACGCCGAGCTCATCGACCTGGTCACCGCCGAACTCGGTTCGGACTGGCCGCGTCTGGTGGCGCCGGTGTTCGACGGCCGTAAGGCGGTGCTGTTCGACGACAGGTGGGCCAGCGCGCGCGAGGATCTGGTCAAGCTGTGGCTGATGGACGAGGGCGAGATCGATGCCGACTGGCAGCGCCTCTCGCAGCGCTTCGAGGGCGCCGGGCACGTCGTCGGCAAGCAGGCGTCATGGTGGCAGGGCAAGGCGCTCGCCGCGGGCCGCAACATCCACGCCTCGTTGTTCGGCCGTGCCGCGGCCGGTGCCGAGAACCCGGGCAAGGGTCGCTACAGCGACGAGATCGCCGTCGTGACTGGCGCGTCGAAGGGTTCGATCGCGGCCTCGGTGGTCGCCGGTCTGCTCGACGGCGGCGCGACCGTCATCGCGACGACGTCCAAGCTCGACGACAACCGGCTCGAGTTCTACCGCAACCTGTACCGCGACAACGCCCGCTTCGGCGCGGCGCTGTGGGTGGTGCCCGCCAACATGGCGTCCTACTCCGACATCGACGCACTGGTGCAGTGGGTCGGTAACGACCAGAGCGAAAGCCTTGGGCCGCAGTCGATTCACGTGAAGGACGCGCAGACGCCGACCCTGCTGTTCCCGTTCGCGGCACCGCGGGTCGCCGGCGACCTGTCCGAGGCGGGTTCCCGCTCCGAGATGGAGATGAAGGTTCTCTTGTGGGCCGTGCAGCGGCTCATCGGCGGACTGTCGACCATCGGCGCCGAGCGAGACATCGCGTCGAGGCTGCACGTCGTGCTGCCGGGTTCACCGAACCGCGGCATGTTCGGCGGCGACGGCGCCTACGGCGAGTCGAAGTCCGCACTCGATGCGGTGGTGACGCGCTGGAACGCGGAATCGTCGTGGGCGCAACGGGTCAGCCTGGCCCACGCGCTGATCGGCTGGACGCGTGGCACCGGACTGATGGGCGCCAACGACGCGATCGTCAACGCGGTCGAGGAGGCGGGTGTCACCACCTACTCGACCGAGCAGATGGCGGCGATGCTGCTCGATCTGTGCAGCGTCGAGTCGAAGGTGGCCGCCGCGCAGGCACCGCTGAAGGTCGACCTGACCGGCGGGCTCGGCGACATCGACATCGACATGTCGGAGCTCGCCGCGAAGGCCCGCGAGGAGATGGCCGCCGAGTCGAGCGAGGTCAGTGAGGAGCAGGGCGGCACCATCGCCGCGCTGCCGTCGCCGCCGCGCGGCTTCACGTCGGCGCCGCCGCCCGCGTGGGACGATCTCGACATCGATCCCGCCGACATGGTGGTGATCGTCGGCGGCGCCGAACTCGGCCCGTACGGCTCGTCGCGGACCCGCTTCGAGATGGAGGTCGACAACGAGCTGTCGGCGGCGGGTGTCCTCGAATTGGCCTGGACCACCGGGCTGATCACGTGGGAGGACGACCCGAAGCCGGGTTGGTATGACACCGAGTCCGGCGACCTGGTCGACGAGTCGGAGCTGGTCGAGCGCTACCACGACGCCGTCGTGGAACGCACCGGCATCCGCGAGTTCGTCGACGACGGCGCGATCGACCCCGATCACGCGTCGCCGCTTCTGGTTTCGGTGTTCCTCGACAAGGACTTCAGCTTCGTGGTGTCGTCGGAGGCCGACGCGCGCGCGTTCGTCCAGTTCGATCCGGAGCACACGGTCGCCACACCGGTGCCGGACAGCAGCGACTGGCAGGTCACCCGCAAAGCGGGTACCGAGATCCGCGTTCCGCGTAAGACCAAGCTGTCGCGGACCGTCGGCGGTCAGATCCCGACCGGGTTCGACCCGACGGTGTACGGCATCAGCGCCGACATGAACACGTCGCTGGACCGGGTGGCGGTGTGGAACATCGTCGCGACCGTCGACGCGTTCCTCGGCGCCGGCTTCACCCCGACCGAGCTGATGCGCTGGGTGCACCCGACGATGGTCGCCAGCACGCAGGGCACCGGCATGGGCGGTATGACGTCGATGCAGACCATGTATCACGGCAACCTGCTGGGCCGGAACAAGCCGAACGACATCCTGCAGGAAGTTCTGCCGAACGTCGTTGCCGCGCACGTGATCCAGTCGTACGTCGGCAGCTACGGCTCGATGATCCACCCGGTCGGCGCATGCGCCACCGCGGCGGTGTCGGTCGAGGAGGGCGTCGACAAGATCAAGCTCGGCAAGGCCGAACTGGTGGTGGCGGGCGGCTTCGACGACCTGACGCTCGAGGCGATCATCGGCTTCGGTGACATGGCGGCCACCGCCGACACCGAGATGATGCGCGCACGCGGCATCAGCGATTCGAAGTTCTCGCGCGCCAACGACCGTCGTCGACTCGGCTTCCTCGAGTCGCAGGGCGGCGGCACGATCCTGCTGGCGCGTGGCGATCTCGCGCTGAAGATGGGTCTGCCGGTGCTGGCGGTGGTGGGCTACGCGCAGTCGTTCGGCGACGGCGTGCACACCTCGATCCCGGCT
>DATEIG010000214.1:0-8278 GCA_035279185.1 Mycobacterium sp. | reverse complement strand
CTGGCCGACGTCAAGGAGGTCAGCAAGGCGCTGGGCATCACCATCAACACGCTCGTTCTCGCCGTTGCCGCGGGGGCGCTTCGAGAACTTCTGCTGCGCTACGACGGCCACGCGGACGAGCCGATCGTCGCCTCTGTGCCGTCGAGCCTCGATCTGTCCCCGGACCGCTACGCGGGCAACGAACTCGGCGGCATGGTGGTGACGCTGCCCGTCCAAGTGGACGGCGCCCTCGAACGAACTCGCCTGACAAATCTCGCGGCCGACGTCGCCAAGGAGAACTATTACCTGCTCGGCCCGGACTTCTCGGCGAGATGGATGGAGTTCCTTCCGCCGTCACTGGCACCCACCCTGTTCGCCAGGTTGGCGCGCCGCGACGCGAAGCTACGGGTGTTCAACGTGCCCGTTTCCAACGTGCCGGGTCCGCGGGAACGCGGCCGGTTCGGCGACATCGTGCTCACGGAGCTGTACTCGGTTGGACCGCTGGTCGCCGGCTGCGGGCTCAACATCACCGTGTGGAGTTACGTGGACCAGTTCAACATCTCGGTGCTCGCCGACGATCAAACCGTGGGCGACCCCCACGAGGTGACCGACGCGCTGGTCCGATCATTCGGCGAGATCCGCCGCGCGGCAGGTATTTCGACCGCGCCGACGTCAGTGCCCAGCGCAATGGAACTGGCCGCCCCGGTAAGCGGCTAATCGACCTTTATCTCACCCATCTCCCCCCAGCCGGTCGCGTCTATCTCGTGGCTGATGATTCGCGGCGTCGACGACAGCAGTGCGGGTGCCTCGGCCACGAACTTCTTGAAATGCTCGCTGGTGACGTGCTGCTTGCCTGCGTCGCCGTCCCGGAAGCCCTCCACCAGAACGTATTCCGACGGATCCTCGATGCTGCGAGACCAGTCGAAGAACAGGTTGCCAGGCTCGTTGCGGGTGGCCGCGGTGAACTCCGCGACGTCATCCATGAAGGTGTCGGCGTTCTTCGGCTTCCATTTGACCACGATGAATATCACAGCGGATCGTCCTTTCTTCAGGGTGTGAGGATCGCCCGACCGCGCACGTTGCCGTTGTCGAGATCGGTGATCGCGGACTGGAAGTCGTCCAACGCGTACTTCTGGGTGTGCAGGTTGACCGCGCCGCGCCCGGCCAACGCCATCAGGTCGCACAGGTCGTTGTAGGAGCCGACCAGATTGCCGATGAAGTTGATCTCGGTGGAGACGATGTCGATGGTCGGCACGTTGATGTTCTCGCCGTAGCCGATGACGTGGTAGTCGCCTGCGCGTCGCAACATCGCCACCCCTTCAGCCGTCGCGCCGCCTTCGCCGACGAAGTCGACGACGGTCTCAGCGCCGTTTCCGCCGGTCAGTGTCAGCACCTGGTCCACCTGCGTACCGTCGGCTATGACCCCGCGGTCGGCGCCGATCGCCTCGGCGAGCTTGAGCGCCTCCGGATTCCGATCGACGACGATCAGTTCGGCAGGGGAGAGCGCCTTGAGCACTTGAATCCCGATGTGGCCCAATCCTCCTGCGCCGATGATGACGCACTTGTCGCGCGGGGTCAGCCGCTTCGCCGCCTTGGCCGCCGCGTGATAGGCCGTCAGACCGGCATCCGCAAGCGCGGCGACGTCGGACGGCTCCAGCGAGTCGTCCATCTTCACCACGCTGCGCGCCGACGTCTTGAGGTAGTCCGCGTAGCCGCCGTTGGTGTCGATCCCGGGAAATGCGTTCGACTCGCAGTGCACGTCGTCGCCTGACCGGCACGCCCGGCACAGCCCGCACGTGATCAGCGGATGCACGATCACCTTGTCGCCTTCGCGCACATTGGTCACCGCTGACCCGACGGCGTGGACCCAGCCTGCGTTCTCGTGGCCGATCGTGTACGGCAACTGCACTTGGGACTTCTCCGCCCACTGTCCTTCGAGGATGTGCAGATCCGTGCGGCACACTCCGGCGCCACCGATCTTGACCACGACGTCGAACGGCCCGGTCGGCGTGGGGACGGGTACCTCGTGCATCTCCAGGTTCTGGTGGTAGCCGACCACCTGAACGGCTCGCATGGTGCTCATTGCAGTGCTCCTTCTTTAGTCATGAGTGCGTTCAGCGGGATGAAGGTCGTGACGTCGGCCTCGCCGTAACGGGTGCGCAGGAGTCCGCGGCAGAAATGCGCATTACCCTCGATGGAGATGCGCGTCGACCGCGCCCGCCGCAGTGCCAGCGGGACGTCGCCGGGCGCATAGCCGTTGCCGAGATGGTCGACCATCACCAGATCCCCCGGGTCCGTGCTCAATCCGAGTGCGCGACGTCGGCTCAGCAGTGCCTCGGTCGTCGCGTCACCGGGAAGGTCTTCCAGCCGCACGTCGCCCAGCGTCGATTCCGACCGCTGCGGGTCAGCCCGCAGCAGCCCGGTCAGGCAGCGCTCCACCGCCGCGGTGTGGGCCTTGCGCCGGAAGGTTTCCCGCAACTCGTCGAGGCTTTCCTCCGCCTCGTGGCCGAACGTGCCGCGATACCCGGCGTCTGCCGCGAGTCCGGCGTTGATGATCGCCGAATCGTGGTGGTCGTCGAGTTCGACCACCACTCGCCGCGTCCAGTCCAATTCGGACAGGACATCTTTTGCATCCGAGGCCATCAGATAGGCGAAGTTCGGCGAGCAGAATGAGGTCGGCAGGCGCAGGTGTACCTTCACGTTGCCGCCCGGTGACACGACGATTGAGCGGACGAAGCCGAGCGTGGTGATGGGCTCGTCGAGCTCGGGATCCATTACGGCGGCCAGTGCGGCGTAAGCCAATTCATACCCGGCCACGTCATGCACCCACGAGGTCGTCCGCGCCACGCGGACCCACGGCGGTTTCGTCGGCTGCAGGCAACTGCAGCTCCTGTGGTACCGGGATGTCGTACATCTTGGCGGCGTTGAGCCCGAGGATCTTCTTCTTCTGGTCGGTGGTCACCTGCGCGTACTCGCCGAGGTCCTCCGGGATCTGGAAGTCCACGAGTGCCTCGACGAGCCAGCGCGGCGTCCACAGTGCGTAATCCGACGAGAACTGAATGCGGTCCTCGCCGATCCAGTACAGGAGTTCACCGAGTATCTGCGCGAAGTAGCGCGGTCTCGTGTGGATGAAAGGCATCGCAACCGCAAGCCCGGCATGAACATTGGGCTCTTGCGTGGCGATCCAACAGAAGTCCTCGAGGCGCGGCAGCCCGCAGTGCTCCACGACGAAGTTGAGGTCGGTGAAGTCCGACGCGACATGGTCGACGTCGGCGACGTCGAAGGCGTCCCGGTCCAGCGGCCGTATCGTCGGGCCTTTGTGAACGTGGATGTTGCGGATGCCCAGCTCGCGACACAGCTCGAAGTACCGGTAGGCCCAAGGATCGTCGAGCCGCCAGCCGCGAGAGTCGCCGTGCCACTCGGCGGTGTAGAGCTTGACGCCCTTGAGTCCGAAGCGTTCGGCGTCCACCCGCAGCTGATCCATCCCCGCCTCGCCGTTACGCGGATCCCAGTTGTGGTTGTAGGTCAATTTGTCCGGATGCTTGGCCGCCAGTTCCGACGCCTCGTCGGTCTGTCCGAAACCCTTGTAGTAGAACTCGCTCAGCGCGGCGGGCTGGAAGATCGCGTGGTCGACGTACCCGTCGGTGAACAGATCTTTCATCAGGCGCTCGCCGCCCTGGTACAGGTATTCGTCGTAGTCCCATACCTCGGTCTCCGGCGAGAGGTTGCGGTGGTAGTCGTAGAAGCAGTCGATGAACTGCTTGCCATGGATGTTGCGCTGATTCTCGGGCCGGGCGTCCCATAGCGCGATGTGTGCGTCGACGATGAAGTAGTTGGTGTCGTCCTTCTGATACATGCTCCGCTGTCCCTCTCTCGTGTGACGGCTGTCACAGCCTGGTGGCGAGCCTAGGAGCGTCAGCCGCGCGTGGAGAGGGGCCCGGTGTCTCAATCTGAGACGCCCGCGGGGGTGTTTTGACCTGCGCGTCTTGCCACGCTTTGTAACGTGGATCACATGGCCGATGGGCTGCCGCAGCGAGTTGATGCGGGCCGACTCCAGGCCGGCAATGTGCCGGATCGATTGCTGGCGTCGTGGCAACGCAGTGAGGACTACGGCATTCCGCTGGACGACGTGGAGCCGGTGTTCACCGGGACCGACGACCTGAGTTCGCTGTTCTTCGAGTGCGGCAACGAAGTGTTGGCCGATCTCCATCGCACGCTGGCGAGCGAGCCGGTCAGCATGATGCTCACCGACGCCCAGGGGGTGGTGCTGTCGCGGCTCTCGGGGGACCGCGCGTTGCTTCAGGCCCTCGATGACGTCCACCTCGCGCCCGGCTTCGCCTACTCGGAGCGCGACGTCGGCACCAACGGCCTCGGCCTCGCGCTGGCCGACCGGGTGCCGACGCTGGTGCGGGCCGAGCAGCACTACGCGTTGAGCCTGTGCACGTTCACGTGCGCCGCTGTCCCGGTTCTCGACCCGGCGTCGGGACGGTTGGAGGGCAGCGTCAACCTCACGACGTGGTCGCGGTCCTCGAGCGACCTGCTTCTCGCGCTGGCCCGTTCGGCGGCGAGCAATACGACGGCGTTGATGTTGGCCAGATCGAGCGGGCGCCTCCCGCGACAGATGCCTCGCGGTCAGGTGTTCCGCGTGGAGGTGCCACGGCTTGAACCCGGTTCGGGCACTTTGCATTCGCTGTCAACTGCGTGGAACGACGCGGTAGCCCATGCCGAGCGGGGCATGCGATCGGGCGGTGTGGTCGCCGCCGTCGGTGAGCAGGGAGCAGGCCGGGCGACGGCGCTGGCGCAGGCAGCGAGGCACCTGTTTCCCCGCGATCGCATCCTGTCGGCGGGCGCGCCTGCGCCGACCGACGTCCAGACGTGGCTGGGGTTGTGGGCGCCGGAACTCGGCAAGGACCACACCGCGGTCATCGTCCGCGATGTGGACCTGCTGCCCGCGTGGGTGGCCGAGCGGCTCCGCGATCTGATCCAGCGCAGCACCGACGCGGGCTCCGTCCCCGTCGCGGTGACCGCAGAGCGGTTCGAGGACATTCCGGCTGCTCTGACAGGGCTCGTCGACACCGTCGTTCCGATCCCGCCGCTGCGGGAGCGGCCCGACGACGTGCTGCCGCTGGCCAATCACATCGCGATGCGGGTGCGCGGACGGGAGATCGCCTTCAGCCCCGCCGCGGCACGGGCGCTGTGCTGCTTCGATTGGCCCGGAAACGTCGACGAGCTGTCGCGCGTGGTGACGGCGGCCGCCGGTCGCGCCGACGCCATCGACATCGGGCTCCTGCCGCCGGAGGTGCTGGCGGGCAACACCCGTCACCTGTCCCGGATCGAGGCGTTCGAGAGGGGAGAGATCATCAGGGTGCTCGGCGTCGACGGGTTGACGATGGCCGGTGCCGCGCGCGAACTGGGGATGAGCCGCGCGACGCTGTACCGCAAGATCGGTCAGTACAACATCGGGGTGCCGCGCGATCGCGGCTGAGCAGGTTGCCGGTCAGGCGATCTGCTGGACCTCGCGGTCCTCGGCTTGTTTGCCGAAGCACACGAGGCTGGCGATGAAGGCGCAGAACGCGACGACGCCCGCAATCGATGCGACGACGCCGTCGGACGCGCCCCAACTGGCGAGGCTGACTGCGATCGCGATCACCGACGCGAGGTTCAAGAACAGTCCAGTCGTTGCGATCGCCTCCGACGCGGGTGCGTCGGTGGATGCGGGGCGCTGGCCCATGGCTGTCTCCCAAATGACTAACCGAAACGGACGGACTGTTTTTGCCCCGTTTCGGCGGCAATGAAACCTCACAGTCCGTTCCGCGGGTTGCGGTCAGATCACGCGGGCTGGATGGGAAACCCGTTCTGTTCGGCAAGCTCGCGCAACTGTTTGAGGGCATGGCGGCGGCCCCGGCCCCCTTCGGGCACGACGATCCCTGCCCACAGGCCCTCGGCGCCCGGCGTCCTGCAGGCCTCGCGAGCGCAGGCCCATCGCCGTGGGCACGCACGGCAGAGTGCCTTGGCGCCGTCGTCGGGGACGGTCGTCCATCGGTCGGGGTCGCTCGTGCAGGCGAACGTCGACTCGTCTTCCAAAACCACCGGGTACATGGACTCTTCACCTTTCCGCTCGAACTCGTAGCGCACAATACGCATGTATTGCGATCGCAATATGACCGTACTGTAGACACGATACGTTTGTATTGTCTACTCTTAGCCCCGTGACCACCGAAGATGAGCGCCGATGACTGTGCTGCCGGACGCAACGCGCGTCCGACCCGAGGCCGCCACGCCCATCGAACGCATTCGCGAGGCGGCGATGAAGAGCTTCGCGACCCAGGGCTTCTCGAGCACCTCTCTGCGCGCTGTTGCCGCCGCGGCCGGTGTGTCACTCGGATTGGTGCAGCACCACTTCGCGACGAAGGAAGGCCTCATCAAAGCGGTGGACGATTACGTCCTCACCGTGGTGATCTCGCAGATCACCCAGGAGATCCCGGCCAGCACATCGGATTCGGTGGTCGAGATCGGCGATCGGGTGACCCGAATGATCTCTGAGTTGCCGGACATCGTCGACTATGTCGGGCGCGCGCTGGTCGACGGCAGGCCTGTGGGCTACATGATCTTCGACGCCCTGCTCAATTCGGGTACGGCCCGGTGGAATCAGCGCATCGAGCGCGGCGAGGCCCGTCGTGACGTCGACCTGACGTGGGCCGCGGTGAACTCGTTGGTGCTGGCTCTCGGCACGTTCATCCTGCGCGGTCACATCGAGCGCAATCTGCCGGAGCCGCTGACCAGTCCGGCGCAGCTCCAGCGCTGGCATGATTCGGTGGCCATGCTTCTTCGCGAGGGTCTGTTCCGTCGCCAGGACTAGTCATCAGAGGCGCTGGCGGACAATCCTTTTCCGGTACGTCGACGGCGTCTCACCGCAGAATTGTGTGAAAGCGCGGGTGAACGAACTCAGGCTGTCGAAGCCGACTGCGGTCGAGGTTTCTTGAACCGACTGTCCGGGTGAAGCCAGCAGCGCCATCGCGCGCAGCATGCGCGCGTGCAGCAGGTACGTTCGCCACGAGAGTCCGAGCTCATCGTGGAAGAGTCGACGGAGGGTGCGCTCGGACACCGCGACGGCGCGGCTCACTCCATCCGCCGTCGCCGACTGCAGATGTTCCTTGGTGTAGGTCATCGCGGCGGCGACGATGGGATGTTCGGACGTCGGAAGGCTCAGCGGCGCTTCGTGGTCCAACGCCTCGACCACCAGGTCGGCAAGGGTGCGAAAGAAGCCGTCGGAGATGTCATCGCCGTGCGGACGGTCGATCGGCCACCGCAGCGCATAGATCATCATTTCGCGAATCAGCGGTGAGACGGCGAGGATTCGGGCCCGGCCGCCACCGGTCGGGATCATGGTGGCGTCGAACATCACCGCCACCGTGCGCACATCCGGTGCCATCGTCGCCTGGTGTTCGAGCCCGGCGGGGATCCAGGCGGCCTGCTGTGGCGGAAGCAGATAGTGCGCCGAGGCGGTCTCGACCTCGACGACGCCGCCGACCGCGTACTCGATCTGATGCACCTCGTGCGAGTGCCAGCCGGTGATCAGCCCTTCGCCTTGGTAAAGGTAGCTGCCGCTGGGCGCGTGGCCGCCGCGGCGCAATTCGATGACTCGTCCCCGCCTGTTGGCCGCTACGGCTAAATCTCTGTCCGAAAGCGCAGAGCCGGTCATGTCCATGAACGGTACTACTGGGATATGCGGACTGATGACCTGATCCTGGTGAGCATCGACGACCACGTCGTCGAGCCGCCCGACATGTTCCTCAACCACGTACCTGCCAAGTACAGGGATGAGGCGCCGATCGTGGTCACCGACGACAAGGGCGTCGACCAGTGGATGTATCAGGGCAGGCCGCAGGGCGTCAGCGGGCTCAACGCCGTGGTGTCATGGCCGGCCGAAGAGTGGGGCCGCGACCCGGCCGGCTTCGCCGAGATGCGGCCCGGCGTGTACGACGTGCACGAGCGGGTCCGCGACATGAACCGCAATGGCATCCTGGCGTCGATGTGCTTCCCGACCTTCACCGGGTTCTCCGCGCGTCACCTGAACATGCACCGCGAGCACGTGACGCTGGTGATGGTGTCGGCCTACAACGACTGGCACATCGACGAGTGGGCCGGCAGCTACCCCGACCGCTTCATTCCGATCGCGGTGCTCCCCACATGGAACCCCGAGGCCATGTGCGCCGAGATCCGCCGCGTCGCCGCCAAGGGCTGCCGCGCGGTGACGATGCCGGAACTGCCTCACCTGGAAGGTCTTCCGAGCTACCAC
>DATEIG010000213.1:0-5541 GCA_035279185.1 Mycobacterium sp. | reverse complement strand
AAGGCGGCGGCCAACTCTGGACTCTTTGGCGGCGGAGCTGAAGGTTTCTCGCACCACGATCTCCAGCGCGTACAACCGGCCTGACCAGCTGTCGGCCGATCTCCGCGAGCGAGTGCTCGCAACGGCCAAGCGCATGGGGTATCCCGGCCCCGACCCCGTCGCGCGCTCGCTGCGCACCCGCAAAGCCGGTGCGGTGGGCCTGGTCATGACGGAGCCGCTGAACTACTCCTTCCGGGATCCCGCGGCGCTGGACTTCGTCGCAGGGCTCGCGGAGTCGTGCGAGGAGGTGGGGCAGGGGCTGCTGCTCGTCGCGGTCGGACCCACGCGCAGCGTCAGTGACGGCACGGCGGCCGTGCTGTCGGCCGGCGTCGACGGCTTCGTGGTGTACTCCGCCTCAGACGACGACCCGTATCTCCAGGTGGTGTTGCAGCGGCACCTTCCCGTGGTGGTCGTCGACCAACCGAGGGATGTGACGGGTACGTCGCGGGTGTGCATCGACGACCGCGTGGCCATGGCCGAGTTGGCGAGGTACGTGATCGACCTGGGTCACCGCGACATCGGCCTGCTGACGATGCGGCTCGGCAGGGACCGTCCGCCCGGCGACGGCAGGCCGGTGGTCGCGAACCCGGATCGGTTGCAGACCCCGCACTTTCACGTGCAGCGCGAGCGGATCCACGGCGTGTACGACGCCATGATGGACTCCGGCCTCGATCCCGCGTCGTTGACGGTGGTGGAGAGCTACGAGCATCAACCGACGTCCGGCGGTGCCGCGGCCGACGTTGCCCTCGAGGCGAACCCGCGTTTGACGGCGTTGATCTGCACGGCCGATGTGCTGGCGCTGTCGGCGACCGATCATCTGCGGGCGCGCGGGGTCTACGTTCCCGGGCAGATGACCGTGACCGGTTTCGACGGGGTGCCCGACGCGCTGCGCCGCGGCTTGACGACGGTGAAGCAGCCGAGCCTCGAAAAGGGTTTGCGGGCAGGCAAATTGCTGCACAACCCGCCGCGGTCGGGGCTGCCCGTGATCGACGTCCTCGACACGGAACTGATCCGCGGCCGCACCTCGGGTCCGCCTGCGTGACTCACTGATCAGCACGTGCGTCGCACAGGAAATGCAGTGCGCGCGCGACGCTTTCGGGCGATTCGACGCGGTAGCGCGCCAGCGTTTCGCCGGTACCCACCTTCACGCCGATGTCCGATTCGCGCATGCGGCGGAAGGCCTTCTCGTCGGTGACGTCGTCGCCGAAGAACACGACGGCAGACGCGTCATGCTGGTCGCGCAGGATGTCGACGGCCTCGCCCTTGTCGGTGTTGATGACGGCGAACTCCAGCACGGCTTTGCCTTCGGTGAGGTGCACATTCCAGTCCTGCGCGGCCGTCCGCGCCTCGCGCAGCGCCGCCTCCCCGTCGGCCTGACCGGCGTTGCGCACGTGCAGTGCCACACTCGCGGGCTTCGTCTCGACCGCCACTCCGGGACGACCTTCGGCAATGGTGTTGAGGGAACTGATGATTCGGGCCAGCAGCACCTCGTCGATCGTGTGCGTGAAGCCCGTGTCGAACTCCGCGCCGTGGCTGCCGACGAGGTGAACGTCGCGCGGCATCGACGAGAGCTCACGCAGAACGTTCAACGCGCGCCCGCTGATGAGCGCGGCGTGGGTGGACGGCAGGCCGGCCAGCGCGACGAGCGCGTCGGCGGCCTCAGGTAGGGGTCGCGCATCGGCCGGGTTGCTGACGATCGGCGCGAGGGTGCCGTCGAAATCACAGGTGACGAGCAAGGTGGCCGCGCCCGCGACGGCCCTGAGGGCCTGTTCCAGCTCGGCGGGTAGCTCGTGCGTCACCCGCTAGATCTTAGGGTGCTCGCCGTCTCCGATGAGTAGGCGAACGGCCAGGTCGAGTCGCTTGCTGACGTCGGTGGCCGAAGCCCGGCGCGTCAGCCAGGCCAGCAGGTTGGAGAGCCAGACATCCGAGATGACCCTCGCGATGTGGTACTGGTCCTCGGTGGGCTCACCCTCGCTCATGGCGCGGGCGAACATCGAGTCCATCAGCTTGCCGACGTGGTCGACCTCACCGGCAGCCGACGCGTCGGCGAAGACGAAGGCGCGGGTCATCGCCTCGGTCAGCAGCGGGTTGCGCTGCATGGCCCGGTTCAGCTTGCCGACCATCAGGTTGAGCCGTTGGTACGGCGTGCCCCCGGTCAGCGCCGCACGATCGGTCTTGGCGTCGATGCGCTCGAACTCGCGGCCGAGCGCCGACACCAGCAGGTGGACCTTGGACGGGAAGTAGCGGTACAGGGTGCCGACGGCGACGTCCGCGCGTTCGGCGACGGCACGCATCTGCACGGCCTCGTAGCCACCCTTGGAGGCGATCGCGAGGGTGGCGTCGAGGATGCGTTTACGGCGCTCACGCTGTGCCTCCGAGCCGAGTTCTGATTCGGCGAGGACGGACACCGGCATCACCTGTGGTGGCCGGGTCTCCGACCCTGACGGCGGGTTTGTGTGTGCTGGTGACGACATCCGGGCGCAACGCTCCTTCATCATGCGGTGTCGTTAAGAAACGATACGCATGCCGATCCTTGTTTCCTCACCTCAGTGCCTGCTCGGAACCGACGTGTCCTGCTGTGATGGCGTTCGACTTGACGTGCGATCGCTGGCACTATTAGAACACGTTCTAGTGGGAAGTTCGCCTTTCCCGCACGATGGCATAGGAGTCGAAGAAATGTCGCAGGCGTCAGCGACCGTCACCGACGAGCAGTTTGCCGCGCGTGAACTGGTACGTAGCTGGGCGGCGGGCTCAAACGCCGTCGAAGCGGCCCGCGCGATCGAAAAAGGCGATCCCGACGCGTGGCGTGCGCCCTACGCCAAACTCGCCCAGTTGGGCATCTTCGGCGTGGCCCTGCCCGAGGAGTCCGGCGGCGCGGGCGGCACCGTCGACGACCTTTGCGCGATGGTCGACGAGGCCGCCGCTGCCATGGTGCCCGGTCCGATCGCGACCACCGCGATTGCCACGCTGGTCATACCGGCTTCGCAGGCAGAGCTGCTCGAGGCGCTCGCCTCGGGTGAGCGCACCGCCGGTGTCGCGCTGTCGGCCGACGTGACACTCGACGGCAACACCGCGTCGGGCACCGCCGACCACGTGCTCGGCGCGGTGCCGGACGGCCTGCTGATTCTGCCTGTCGGCGACGACTTCGTGCTCGTCGACGCGGCTGCAGACGGGGTCGCCGTCGAGCCGCTGACCCCCACCGACTTCTCCCGCCCGCTGGCCCGTGTCGTGCTGACGGGTGCGGCCGCCGAGGTGTTGCCCGTCGGACGGCGGCGCGTCGAGGACATCGTCGCGACCGTGGAGGCCGCCGAAGCCGCGGGGGTGGCGCGGTGGACGCTGAATACCGCGACCGAGTACGCGAAGGTGCGCGAACAGTTCGGCAGGCCGATCGGCAGCTTCCAGGCGGTCAAGCACATGTGCGCCGAAATGCTGCTGCGCTCAGAGCAAGTCGCGGTGGCCGCAAGCGATGCGGCCCGCGCGGCGCACGGCGACGACGACTCGCAGCTCTCGATCGCCGCGGCGGTGGCGGCGGCCGCGGGCATCGAGATGGCCAAGGCCAACGCCAAGGACTGCATCCAGGTGCTCGGCGGCATCGGCATCACCTGGGAGCACGATGCCCACCTGTATCTGCGCCGCGCCTACGGGATCTCGCAGTTCCTCGGCGGTTCGTCGCACTGGTTGCGCCGGGTCGCGGCGCTGACGCAGCAGGGGGTGCGCCGAGAGCTGCACATCGACCTGGCGTCCGTCGAGCACCTGCAACCCGAAATCGCCGCCGCGGTGGCCGAAGTCGCCGCGCAGCCCGTCGAGAAGCGCCAGAAGGCTCTCGCCGAGGCGGGACTTCAGGCGCCCCACTGGCCGAAGCCGTACGGGCGCGACGCCTCGCCTGCCGAACAGCTGCTGATCGATCGCGAGTTGGCCGCCGCGGATGTCGAGCGCCCCGATCTGGTCATCGGATGGTGGGCGGCGCCGACGATCCTCGAGCACGGCAGCAAGCAGCAGATCGAGCGGTTCGTCCCGCCGACGCTGAGCGGCGAGCTGTTCTGGTGTCAGCTGTTCAGCGAGCCGGGCGCAGGCTCGGACCTGGCGTCGCTGAGGATGAAAGCCGTCCGAGCCGAGGCCGGTTGGAAGCTGACGGGGCAGAAGGTGTGGACGTCGCGGGCCGACTGGGCGCAGTGGGGCGTCTGTCTGGCGCGTACCGATCCCGATGCGCCCAAGCACAAGGGCATCACGTACTTCCTCGTCGACATGTCGACGCCGGGCATCGACATCCGTCCGCTGCGCGAGATCACCGGCGACGAACTCTTCAACGAGGTGTTCTTCGACGACGTCTTCGTCCCCGACGAGATGGTGGTGGGTGAGGTCAACGACGGCTGGCGGCTGGCCCGCACGACGCTCGCCAACGAGCGCGTGGCGATGGCACACGGCACGGCACTGGGCAACCCGATGGAGGAGGTGCTGCGCACAGTCGCCGAGCGTGAGCTCGACGCCGCCGTGCAGGACGGCCTCGGCCGGCTGATCATCGCCGCGCAGGTGGGCTCGCTGCTCGACCAGCGCATCGCCGAACTGGCGGTCGGCGGCGCCGATCCGGGCCCGCAGGCCAGCGCCCGAAAGCTGATCGGCGTGCGGTACCGGCAGGCGTTGTCGGAGTTCCGGATGGACCTGTCCGAAGGCGCGGGCCTGGTCTCGAACAAGCCCGTGCAGGACTTCCTCAACGTGCGCTGCCTGACGATCGCGGGCGGCACCGAGCAGATCCTGCTCACGATGGCGGGTGAGCGCCTGCTGGGGCTGCCCCGCTGAGCGCCACGCCGATCACCAGCTCAAACCCGTAAAAGCACGGTCGTGCTTTTACGCTTGCGTGCGTGAGGCAGCGGCCGAAGGGCGAGCGCACACGGTCGGCGATCCTGGTGGAGGCCGCTCGGCTGGCGACCGTCGGCGGACTCGACGGCCTGACCATCGGCGGGTTGGCGTCGGCCATTGGGATGAGCAAGAGCGGGCTCTACGCGCACTTCGAATCGAAGGAGCATCTCCAGCTGGCCACCGTCGCCTCCGCGCGCGAGACCTTCGTCGCCGAGGTCTTCGTGCCCGCCATGGATGCAGCCCAGGGTGTTGCTCGCCTGCATGCCGTTTGCGAGGCGTTCCTGTCTCACATCGAGCGGCGGGTGTTTCCCGGCGGGTGCTTCTTCGCGGTCGCGGCCGCCGATGTGGGGACGCGGCCGGGGCCGGTGCGCGATGCCGTCGCCGCGCAGCAACGCGACTGGATCGACCTGTTGCGGAGTCTCGCGGTCAAGGCGGTCGAGGGCGGCGAACTCGACAGACGCGTCGACCCCGCTCAGCTCGCCTTCGAGCTCGATGCGGTCCTTGTCTCCGCGAGTACCACCTTCGTTCTCCAGGGTGACGCGACGGTGTTCGAGCGTGCCAGGGCGGCCATCTCTCGTTCCACGAGTTCTGCACTAGGGCTGTGATTTCTTCACGACAACGACCCGCGCGCAGAACTCGCGGCAC
>DATEIG010000212.1:0-10451 GCA_035279185.1 Mycobacterium sp. | reverse complement strand
CGGTTTGGCCGGTTCGGTTTTCACCGCCGATCCCGAGCGCGGCCACGCCATCGCGGGCCGGGTGCGCTCGGGAACGTTCGGTGTCAACCAGGGCTACATCATGGATCCCGCCGCACCGTTCGGCGGCGTCAAGCAGAGCGGCTACGGCCGTGAGCTCGGACGCGAGGGACTGGAGAGCTACCTCGTGA
Source organism: Mycobacterium sp. (assembly GCA_035279185.1). Lineage (GTDB taxonomy): Bacteria > Actinomycetota > Actinomycetes > Mycobacteriales > Mycobacteriaceae > Mycobacterium. The sequence continues at coordinate 10,263 of DATEIG010000212.1, read as the reverse complement.
GTCAGTCGGTTTCGAGTGCGCCGGTGAAGTAGTGCCCCGCGTCGAGATCGGCGAGAAGGCCCGCATGCGTCGGCTCCCAACCGAGTAGCTTCCGCGTGAGCTGGCTCGTGGCAGGCGAGTCGACGGCGAACAGCGGGCCGATCCAGCCGAAGTGGTCGTACGCGGCATCCTCGGCGACCGACGAGGTCGGCAGGCTCAGGTGCTCGGCGATGGTTTCGCCGATCGACCGGGCAGGCACGCCCTCGTCGTCGACGGCGTGGATCACCGAACCTGCAGGTGCGTTCTCCACGGTGAGTCGGAAGGCCCGCGCGGCGTCGAGGCGGTGCACCGCAGGCCAGCGGTTGGCCCCGTCACCGACGTACGCGGCGACACCCTTCTCGCGGGCGACCGTGATGAGCTGCGGAACGAAACCGTGGTCGCCCTCGCCGTGCACGCTCGGTGGCAACCGCACGATCGCGGTGCGCACGCCGCGGTCGGTGAAACCCAATACCGTCGACTCGGAGAACCGGGGCAGTTCTTCGGGAGCCGCCTGGTCTTCCGTCAGCGCGCCGCCCGGCGAAAGCCACAGAATGCCACCGGCGGCGACAAGCGGACGGTCGGAGCCCGCGAGCGCGTCGCCGAGTGTCTCGATCGCTGCCCTGTCGAGCTCGGCACCCGATGCGAAGTCGTCGAAGTCGTGGTGGAACGCCAGATGAATGACGCCGTCGGCGTTTTCGGCTGCTGCCCGCAGGCTGCCGGGGTCGTCGAGGCTGCCGCGATGAGGTTCGGCGCCCGCGTCGGTGACGGCTTTCGCCGACGCCTCCGAGCGGGCGAGCCCGACGACCTGATGACCGGCGTCGAGTAGTTCGGCGACAACCGCCGAACCGATGAAGCCGGTCGCTCCGGTGACAAGAATGCGCATGGTCTGCTCCTGATGTCAGTCGCTGCCATACAAGTAACGCCGATGACAGTCGCTGTCATTCCCGTAGGATCCGACCATGAGCCGGTGGGAACCCAACGCCCGCGGCCGCCTCGAGGAGGCGGCGCTCGAGCTCTATGCCGATCGCGGCTTCGACGAGACGACCGTCGCCGAGATCGCCGAGCGTGCGGGCCTCACCGAACGGAGCTTCTTCCGCCACTTCGCCGACAAACGAGAAGTGCTGTTCGGTGGACAGGATGCGCTGCTGGCGCTGTTCGTCGACAGCATCGCCGCCGCTCCGCAGGACATGGCACCGCTCGACGCGGTCGGCGCCGCGCTGGCCTCGGCAGGCGAATTCTTCGAGAGCAGGCACACCCACGCCAGGAGACGACAGGCCGTCATCGCGGCCAATACCCAGCTGCAGGAACGTGAGCTGATCAAGCTGTCCTCGATGGCGGCTGCGATCGCGGAGGCGTTGCGGCGCAGGGGCGTATCCGAATCATCTGCGATGCTGACGGCCGAAGCCGGGATCGCCGTGTTCAAGGTCGCCTTCGACCGATGGATTCACGAAGGCAGGCGACACCAACTGCCGCAGTTCATCAGCGAGACGATTGACGAACTCAGGGCCGTTTCGAACAGCTAACCTGTCCGGTGTGATGCGCATGGCGGCGGCAGCGACCGCGGTAGCGGCGATGTTCGCCGGTGCGCTGCCGTCGGCGATGGCCGCGCCCGCGACCGATGACTCGGGCTACGTGGACTCGACGGCGCGCTGTGGGCCGCCCGCCACCGCCGTGGTCTTCGGCGCGACGGCCGACTCGCGCATCGCCATCTGCAAACTGTCCGGCGGCGGGCTCGAATACCGCGGGGTGCGGATCAGCGACGGCGCCAAGCTGATCGCTCGTGCCGAGGAGTCGACGAACGGCTACATCGCCGCCAACGACGGGATCGAATACCTCGTGACCGCAAAGTCGCTCGTGGTGAGCAAGGGCAACGACGTGCTGCGCGAGGAGCCGATGGTGGACTTTCACGGCTCGCAGCCCGCGGCGCCGCAGTCGACACCCACGTCGACGACGCCGTTGCCGCCCCCGCTGGCCGCCGAGCAGGGCCACGGCGGGGCCGAAGGCTAACTGGCGAACCACCCCTCGGGCGGTCGGCCGGACAACGCCCACGTCAGCTGTTGTGCAGCGGAACGCACTGCGCGAACCAATTCGCCTGCGGGCGTGCGTGACTCGTCCTGACGGTGCGTCACGCTGAACGCCGCACACGGGTGGCCCGTGTGGTCGAATGCGCAGGCGGCGACCGATTGCAACCCCGGCGTGATGAGCCCGACTTCCTCCGCCCACCCCTGCTTCCGTTCGACCTGCAACACCCGTCGCAGTTCCGGCAGCGACGTCGGGCCTTCACCGGTCCGGTTCACGAACGCACGGTTGGAGGGAAACAGCGCGCGCACCTGGGCGGCGGGAAGGTGCGCCAGTATCGCCCGTCCGCTCGCGGTCAGGTGTGCCGGCATCCGGACACCGATGCCGGTGAGCGTGACGGCCGTGTGCATCGCCGCAGGCAGCTCGCGAAGGAGGTAGAGCGTCTCGGCGCCGTGCAGGATCCCGAGATGCGACGTCTCGTGCACCTGGTTGACGAGTTTCTTCAGCACCGGGCGCGCCCGCATCTCCAGCGGCCCGTGTCGCAGGTAGGCCGATCCCACCTCGAATGCCGCCACTCCGAGTCCGTAGGCGCGCTGGTCGGCCACGTAGGTGACAAAACCCCGTTCGACGAGTACCTCGAGCAGGTGGTAGCCCGACGAGCGCGGGATACCGAGATCGCGCATGATCGCCGCTCCGGTGACGGGGCCGGATCGGCCTGCCAGGTACATGAGCACGTCCAGGGCCCGGCCCACCGCGGGTGATGTGCTGGACATGCCGTCCCCTTCCTGCGTATGTCTCGGATACGAGACACTACTCGGCTGGCGCCTCTGGAGGCGACCGTGGCGATCGGGTGTGCTGAACGCATGACCTCGACGACCGAGACACGCACTGTTCGAGCGCCTCGCGGGACGGCGCTCTCCTGCAAGGGCTGGCAGCAGGAAGCCGCGCTGCGCATGCTGATGAACAACCTCGATCCCGAAGTCGCCGAGCACCCCGAGGACCTCGTCGTCTACGGCGGCACCGGGCGCGCCGCCCGCAACTGGCCGTCCTTCGACGCGATCGTCTCGGCCCTGCGGGATCTCGAGGACGACGAGACGCTGCTGGTTCAGTCCGGTAAGCCGGTGGGCGTGTTCCGGACCCACGTCTGGTCACCGCGCGTGCTGATCGCCAACTCGAACCTCGTCGGCGATTGGGCGAACTGGGAAAAGTTCCGCGAGTTGGAGGCCGCAGGCCTGACGATGTACGGCCAGATGACCGCGGGATCCTGGATCTACATCGGCACCCAGGGCATCCTGCAGGGCACCTACGAGACCTTCGGGGCGGTTGCAAAGAAACGATTCAACGGAACCCTCGCCGGCACAATCACTCTCACGGCGGGTGTCGGCGGGATGGGCGGCGCCCAACCGCTCGCGGTCACCATGAACGAGGGCGTGGCGATCTGTGTCGACTGCGACGAGAGCCGCATCGACCGGCGCATCGAACATCGCTACCTCGACACCAAGGCCGAGAGCATCGACGAAGCGCTCGCGCTGGCGATCGAAGCGCGCGACGCACGACGCCCGCTGTCGATCGGGCTCGTCGGCAATGCCGCGGAGGTGTTCCCGGCACTGCTCGACCGCGATGCGCCCATCGACATCGTCACCGATCAGACGTCGGCGCACGACCCGCTGTCCTATCTGCCGAGCGGTGTCCTGTTCGAGGACATGAAGAAGATGGCCGACAAGGATCCGGTGTACTTCACCGAGCAGGCCCGCGCCTCGATGGCCGAGCACGTCAGGGCGATGGTCGGCTTCATGGACAGAGGCGCCGAGGTGTTCGACTACGGCAACTCGATTCGCGACGAAGCGCGGAAGGCGGGCTACGACAGGGCGTTCGACTTCCCCGGCTTTGTGCCCGCCTACATCCGCCCGCAGTTCGAGGAGGGACTCGGCCCGTTCCGGTGGGCGGCGCTGTCGGGTGAGCGCAAGGACATCGAGGCGACCGACCGGGCCATTCTCGAGTTGTTCCCCGACAACGACCACCTGCGCCGCTGGATCACGATGGCCGGAGAAAAGGTCGCCTACCAGGGGCTGCCCGCCCGCATCTGCTGGCTCGGGTACGGCGAGCGTCATCGCGCAGGCTTGAAGTTCAACGAGATGGTGGCATCCGGCGAACTGTCGGCCCCGATCGTCATCGGCCGCGACCATCTCGACTCCGGGTCGGTCGCGTCGCCGTACCGCGAGACCGAGGCGATGGCCGACGGCTCCGATGCGATCGCGGACTGGCCACTGCTCAACGCATTGGTGAACACGGCGTCCGGCGCCTCGTGGGTGTCCATCCACCACGGCGGCGGCGTCGGCATGGGCCGCTCGATCCACGCGGGCCAGGTGTGCGTCGCCGACGGCACGGAACTCGCGGCGCAGAAGCTCGAGCGGGTGCTGACCAATGATCCAGGTATGGGCGTCATCCGGCATGTCGACGCCGGATACGAGCACGCCGCCGCGGTCGCCGCGGAGCGCGGCGTCCGCATCCCGATGCGCGAGCACGCATGACGGGCTTCGACGGTCTGTGGGAGTCGATCCTCGACGTCGGCCGCGAACCGGCAACCGGCGGATATCGCCGATTCGCTTGGAACACCGCGGATCTGACGCTGCGCGAGTGGTTCACCGGCGAGGCCGACCGCCGCGGTATGACCGTGGAGGAGGACCGTAACGGCAACACATGGGCGTGGTGGATGCCCAGCGGGTGGAGCGGCGACCCCAGGGGCGCGTTCGTCACCGGATCGCATCTCGATTCGGTTCCCGACGGCGGCGCGTTCGACGGGCCCCTCGGTGTCGTGTCGGCGTTCCACGCGGTCGACGTGCTGCGCGAGCGAGGGGTGCAACCGGTCATCCCGGTCGCCGTGGTGGCCTTCGCCGACGAGGAGGGCGCCCGGTTCGGCGTCGCCTGCGTCGGCTCACAGCTGAGCACCGGCGCGCTGACACCCGAACGTGCGCTTCGTCTGACCGACAACGACGGGACAACGCTTGCCGACGCGCTGCGGGGCGCGGGCCGCAACCCCGATCACCTCGGCGCCGACGACACCCTCACCGACCGCGTCGGGGTGTACGTCGAACTGCACGTCGAGCAGGGCAGGGCGCTGGTCGACATGGGCAAGCCGGTCGCCGTCGCATCGTCGATCTGGCCGCACGGCCGCTGGCATCTCGTCTTCGGTGGCGAAGCAAACCATGCGGGTACCACGAGGCTCATCGACCGCCGGGATCCGATGCTGCCCTTCGCTTCCTCGGTGCATGCCGCACGTGTCGAGGCGGCGCGGCACGACAGCGTCGCGACGTTCGGCAAGGTCCTGGTCACTCCGAACGGTGCGAACGCGATCCCGTCGCGCGTCGATGCGTGGCTGGACGCGCGCGCCGCCGATGAGGCCACGCTGGCCGCTGTCGTCGACGCGATCAAAGGCGCGGCCGCGCACCATGCGAGGGACGGCCATGTGGCATTGCAGTTCGACGCGGAGTCGATCACCCCGATCGTGTCGTTTCCCGACGCCCCGCGTCGGCGGGTGCAGTCGGCGCTGTCCCGGCTGGGCGACGTGCCCGTACTGCCGACCGCCGCAGGCCACGACGCCGGAATCCTGTCGGCGAAGGTGCCGACCGCAATGCTGTTCGTCCGCAACCCCACCGGCGTCTCGCATTCGCCCGACGAGTATGCCGAGATCGACGACTGCCGCACCGGCGCAGAGGCACTGGCCGACGTCATGGCCGAATGGGTGGCCCCGTGACGGCGACGACCTTCTGGTGCGAGCACGCGTGGGTGGACGACGCGGTCGCCGACTCCGTCGTGGTCAGCATCGACGACGGCCGTATCACCGCGATGGAATCCGGTGTGCGACCGTCATCCTCGGCGGACGTTCTTCGCGGCCTCGTCATTCCGGGGCTCGCCAACGCCCATTCGCACGCCTTTCACCGCGCCCTCCGGGCGCACACGCAACGCGACCGCGGCAGCTTCTGGACCTGGCGCAAGCTGATGTACGAGATCGCGGGACGACTCACGCCCGAGCGCTACCGCTCGCTTGCGACCGCCGTCTACGCGGAGATGGCGTTGGCGGGAATCACCGCTGTCGGCGAGTTCCACTACGTCCACCACGACGCGGGCGGGAGCCGCTACGCCGATCCCAACGAGATGGGCAAGGCACTGATCGAGGCGGCGGCCGACGCAGGGGTACGGATGACACTGCTCGACACCTGCTATCTGCGTGCGGGCATCGACGGTGCGCCGCTGGCCGACGGCCCTCAGCAACGGTTCGGTGACGGCTCCGGCCCGGCTTGGGCCGAACGGGTCGACGAACTGCGTCGTGACGCAGGCGGCAACCCGCAGGTGATCGTCGGCGCCGCAATACATTCCGTGCGCGCCGTGCCGCCGACCGAGATGGCGGCGGTGACCGAATGGGCGGACCGGTTCGACGCCCCGCTGCACATCCACTCCTCGGAGCAGACCGCCGAGGTCGACGACTGCCTCGCGGTGTACGGCTGTACCCCGACCGCGCTGATGCGCGACACCGGAGTCCTGGGGCCGCGGACGACGGCCGTGCACGCCACACATCTGACCGACCGGGACATCGCCGACATGGATGCGACGGCGACGGGTGCCTGCTTCTGCCCGACGACCGAGCGCGATCTCGGTGACGGCATCGGGCCCGCGCCCTCGCTCCTCGGGGGACGAGGACTGTTCAGCCTGGGTTCGGACAGCCACGCGATGATCGACCTGTTCGAGGAGGCGCGGGCCGTCGAACTCGACGAGCGTCTGGCCCGGCGCGAACGCGGGATCATCTCGGCCGCAACGCTGCTCGGCGCCGCCACCGTCGGCGGCCAGCACGCGCTCGGCTGGGCCGACGCCGGGGCGTTGCGTGTGGGGGCCCGCGCCGATCTGGTCGCCGTCGACATGGGGTCTGTCCGTACCGCGGGCGGCGAGGCCACCGCGGAGAACCTGATCTTCGCGGCGTCGGCGGCCGATGTCACCGATGTGGTCGTCGACGGCCGGCGGGTGGTTCGAGAACGCAGACACCGCTCGTTCCCCGACATCGGAACCGAGCTGTCCCGTGCCATCGAGGACTGCCGATGACCGTGCTGTACGCCGACATCGGTGAACTGGTGACCAACGACCCGACCCAGGGCGACGGGTCCGCGCTCGGCGTTCTGCACGACGCTGCCCTCCTGGTCGACGGCGACCGCATCGCGTGGGTCGGGCCGAATACCGGTGCGCCCGCCGCCGACCGCCGCGTGGACTGCGGAAACCGCTCTGTCATACCGGGATTCGTTGACAGCCACGCCCACCTCGTCTTCGCGGGTGACCGGTCCGCGGAGTTCGCCGCACGAATGAGCGGCTCACCCTACGACGGTGGCGGTATCGCAACGACGGTGGCGGCCACGCGCGCGGCGCACGACACCGAGCTGTCGGACAACCTCGACAGGCTGGCCGGTGAGCTGAGGCGAAGCGGCGTCACGACATTCGAGACGAAGAGCGGCTACGGGCTGACCGTCGCCGATGAACTGCGGTCACTCGAGATCGCCGGCCGGGTCACCGACGAGACCACGTTCCTCGGCGCGCACGTCGTGCCCGCCGAGTACCGCAACCGCCGCGACGACTACGTCAGGCTGGTCGCCGGTGACATGCTGGCCGCCTGCGCGCCCACGGCGAAGTGGATCGACGTGTTCTGCGACCGCGGTGCATTCGATGTGGACGAGGCGAGGACGATCCTGACGGCCGGGGCCCGGGCAGGGCTCGGGCTTCGGCTGCACGCCTCGCAGCTCGGGCCGGGACCGGGGATCAAGCTGGCGGTCGAACTCGGCGCCGCGTCCGTCGACCACTGCACCTACGCCGACGACGGCGACCTCGAGGCGCTGGCGTCGAGCCGCACCGTCGCGACATTGCTCCCTGGCGCCGAATTCTCCACCCGCGCAACGTGGCCCGACGGGCGACGGTTCACCGAGGCCGGCGTGACGATCGCGCTCGCCACGGACTGCAATCCCGGCTCGTCGTACACGACGAGCATGCCGTTCTGTATCGCCCTTGCGGTGCGCGACATCCGCCTGACGCCTGCCGAGGCGTTGTGGGCAGCCACTGCAGGCGGGGCGGCGGCGCTGCGGCGCGACGACATCGGTGCGCTCGCACAGGGCATGCGAGCGGACTTCGTCACGCTGGACGCGCCCTCGTATGTCCATCTCGCCTACCGACCCGGGGTGCCGATCGTCGACACCGTCGTCGTCGGCGGCGCCCCGACGAACGAAAGCAACCGTGATGAGTGACTCCAAAGTTGTGGTGGGCGTCGGCCCGGTCACGTTCGACGACGTCGTAGCCGTTGCGCGTGACGGCGCGGGTGTCGTCATCGCGCCGGAGGCGTTGGACGCTGTCGCGGCCAGCCGGGTCCACATCGAGGCGCTGGCCGAGCAGCCGACCCCGGTGTACGGGGTGTCGACCGGTTTCGGCGCGCTCGCCACCCGTCACATCCCTCATGAGATGCGAACGCAATTGCAGCGCAGCCTGATTCGATCACACGCGGCCGGTACCGGGTCGGAGGTCGAGCGCGAGGTGATCCGCGCAATGATGCTGTTGCGGTTGTCGACGCTGACGACGGGCCGCACGGGCGTCCGCACGCAGACCGCGCAGGCGTACGCCGACCTGTTGTCGGCGGGCCTCACCCCGGTCGTCTACGAGTACGGCAGCCTCGGCTGCTCAGGCGATCTCGCGCCGCTCGCGCACGTCGCACTCGCCGTGATGGGCGAAGGCCATGTCCGCTCCGTCGACGGCGGTGTGAGACCCGCGGCGGAGGCGATGGCCGAGCACGGCTTGAGCCCGGTCACCTTCGCGGAAAAGGAGGGGCTCGCTCTCATCAACGGCACGGACGGCATGCTCGGGCAGTTGGTGCTGGCGCTCGTCGACCTCGAGAACCTGTTCCGCCTCGCGGATGTCGCGGCGGCGATGAGCGTGGAAGGCCTCCTGGGCACCGACCGCGTGTTCGCCGACGACCTGCAACGGTTGCGGCCCCACCCCGGCCAGGCGACCTCTGCGGCCAACATCACCGCGGTGCTTGCGGGTTCGCCGATCGTGGCAAGCCACCGCGGGGACGACTGCACGCGGGTGCAGGACGCGTACTCCCTTCGGTGCTCACCACAGGTCGCGGGTGCGGCGCGCGACACCGCCGACCATGCGCGCGCGGTCGCCGAGCGTGAGTTGGCAAGCGTCGTCGACAATCCCGTCATCACGCTCGACGGCCGGGTCGAGTCGAACGGCAATTTCCACGGTGCCCCGGTGGCCTATGTACTCGATTTCCTCGCGATCGTGGTCGCCGACCTGGCGAGCATCAGCGAGCGCCGCACGGACCGGTTCCTCGACGTGGCGCGCAACCACGGGCTGAACCCCTTCCTCGCCGACGACCCCGGCGTCGACAGTGGCCAGATGATCTCACAGTACACGCAGGCCGCGATCGTGTCCGAACTCAAGAGGCTGGCCGCACCGGCGAGCGTCGACTCGATCCCGTCCTCGGCGATGCAGGAGGACCACGTGTCCATGGGCTGGTCGTCGGCCCGCAAGCTGCGCCGTGGCATCGACGGGCTGACGAGGGTGTTGGCTATCGAGGTGCTCAACGCGGCGCGCGGCATCGAGATGCGTGCCCCGCTGACGCCCGCGCCGGCCACGGCGGCGGTCATCGGCGCGGTCAGGGCGCACGCCGGGGGCCCGGGCAGTGACCGCTATCTGTCACCGGAGATCGAGGCCGTCACCGAACTCGCGCGAACCGGCGCACTCGTCCGGGCAGCGGAAGGCGTGGTCGGCCCACTGTCCTGATCGTGCCTGCTTCAATGGACCTTGTGACGGCGCAAAAGCCCATCAAGGCCGCCGCCGGCTTCACGGCGATCGCGCAACCGCGGGCACACGACTTCGTCGTCGAGCAGATCCGGCGTCAGATCGCGCTGGGCATCATCGCCCCGGGTTCCGCGCTGCCGACAGAGCGCGACCTGATGAAGATCTTCGGTGTCGGCCGGGTGACGGTGCAGCTGGCCATAGGGCAGCTGGAGGCCGAGCACATCATCGAGACGCGTCGGGGCCGCTCAGGAGGCAGCTTCGTCAAGTCGATCGAAGACGACTCGCGCGCGCTCGACCTCCGCGTCGTGGAACTGCGCCGGGACGCCGACAGGCTGCTGCAGGCCGTCGAGTTCCGCAGGCTCCTCGAGCCCGAGGCGACGGCGCTTGCGGCGA
>DATEIG010000211.1:0-2696 GCA_035279185.1 Mycobacterium sp. | reverse complement strand
GAGCCAACCCATTCGGCCCGTGGCCGCGAAACGACTCCACGCAAAGTGCGTCCAGTGCTTCATCGCCGCCCCAGGTTCCAATCGCTCAAACGGCGATTTTGCCCTGATTAGGCGCTAGTAGCAAACCCCTACTGCGTTACTTGGCGGAGTCGTACTTGTCCATCGCGTCGCTCAAGCGCTGCAGTGCGGCACCGTAGCTCTCGAAGTCACCGCTTTGCTGCGCCGTGCGTAGCTCACCCATGGCGGTCTGCAGATCGCGCAGCGCAGCGGCCTTGCCCGCGGACAGCTGGGTCGGACCGCCGGGCGGCACAGCCGCCACCGGCGACGGCACCTCCGGTGCCCTCCCCTGCTGGTTCGGCGGCGAGGCGGCCGGTTGACCGTCGGACTGCGGCGCCGCCTGCGGTTGCCCACCCGGCGTGTTCGTCGGCGCGGGTCCGGTCGCGGTGGCGTCGGCGCCCGCCCCGAACAGCTCGGTGAGCGCGTCGCGGACCGTCGGCCCGTAGCCCACCCGGTCCTCGTACATCATCGCGACGCGGATCAGGCGCGGATACGACGATGCCGCGTCACTGGCCCCGGGCGAGGCGTACACCGGCGCGACGTACAGCAGGCCGCCGTCGGCGACCGGAAGTGTCAGCAGGTTGCCCCACCTGATCCGGTTCTGGTTGTCCCGGCCGATGACACCGAGGTCCTGGCTGACCGCCGTGTCGGTGCTGATCGCGTTGAAGGCCAGCTTCGGGCCGTTGACCTGACCCGGGATGGTCAGCACCGTGATCTTGCCGTAGCTGTCGGGATCGGAACTGGCGCTGATGTAGGCGGCCAGGAAGTCGCGCTGGAACCTGTTCATCGCACTTGTCAGCTGGAACGACGCCGATCTGTCGTTCTTTGCAAGGTCTTTGGCGACGATGTAGTACGGCGGCTGGTAGCTGCTGGCCGTCGGGTTCGGATCCTGCGGCACGTTCCAGAAGTCCGATGTCGAGAAGAACGTCACCGGATCATTGACGTGGTACTTGGCCAAAAGGGCGCGCTGCACCTTGAACAGGTCCTCGGGATAGCGCAGATGCGCCTGCAGTTCGGGGGTGATGTCGCTCTTCGGCTTCACCACGCCGGGGAAGATCTTCTCCCACGCCTGCAGCACCGGGTCGGACTCGTCCTGCGCGTACAACGTGACCGTGCCGTCGTAGGCGTCGACCGTGGCCTTCACCGAGTTGCGGATGTAGGACACCTGCTTGTCGGGCGCCAGCCGGTTGAACGCCACCTCGTTGCTGTCGGCGGTGACGCTGGAGAGCGACGTCAGTTCCGAGTACGGGTAGTTGTCCAGCGTGGTGTAGCCGTCGACGATCCACACCATCCGCTTGTTGACGATGGCCGGGTAGACGCTGGTGTCGGTGGTCAGCCACGGCGCAACGGCCTCGACCCGCTCGGCGGGGTCGCGGTTGAACAGGATCTTGCTGTCCGGCCCGATCGGGCTGGGGAACACCAGCTTTCGCTCGGAGAACTTCGCCGCGAACACGGCCCGGTTCAGCCAGTTGCCGATCGGGACGCCGCCCTTGCCGCCGTAGGTGTAGTTCTTCGTATCGGTGTTGGTCTCGTAGTCGTACTCGCGGTCGTTGCCGTTCTTGCCGACGATCGCGTAGTCGGCGGACGTGCCCGCGATCACGGGACCGAAGTAGACGCGCGGCTGGTCCAGTGGCGCCGGGCCCGGCGACACGACGGTGCCGTTCGCGCCGACGACGCTCGCCAGGAACTCCGGATAGCCGCCGTTCTGGTTCGGGTCGTTGGCGACACCGCGGACCGTGTTGGCCGGCGAGGCGATGAACCCGTTGCCGTGCGTGTAGACGAAGTGCCGGTTGATCCAGTCGCGCTGGTTGTCGATCAGGCGGTCCGGGTTGAGTTCACGCGCGGCGACGACGTAGTCGCGCAGGTTGCCGTCGGGACCGTTGTAGCGGTCGATCGCCAACTGGTCGGGGAAGTAGTAGAAGTTCTTGCCCTGCTGGAACTGCGTGAACGCGGGGCTGACGATCGTCGGGTCCAGCAGTCGGATGTTCGACGTCGTCGCGCGGTCGGCCGCCACCTGCTGTGCGGTGGCGGGCGCATTGCCCGGATAGTCGCGGTAGGTCACCGTCTCGTCGGTCAGCCCGTAGGCGTCGCGCGTGGCGGTGATACTTCGGCTGATGTAGTCGCTTTCCTTTTGCGCCGCATTGGGTTTGACGGTGATCTGCTCGACCACCAGTGGCCAGCCCGCGCCGACGACCATCGACGACAGTAGCAACAGCACCACGCCGATCGCGGGTATCCGCAAGTCGCGCAAGACGATGGCGGAGAACACCGCAACCGCGCAGATCACCGCGATGGCCATCAGGATCAGCTTGGCGGGCAGCACCGCGTTGATGTCGGTGTAGCCCGCGCCGGTGAACGGCTTGCCGCTACGCGTGTTCGACAGCAGCGCGTAGCGGTCGAACCAATACGCGATCGCCTTGAGCAGGACGAGGGTGCCGACCAGGCTGATCAACTGGATGCGCGCCGAACGGCTCAGCGCACCGGTGCGGCCCGACAGTCGGATGCCGCCGAACAGGTAGTGGCCCAACAGGTTTGCGATCAACGCCAGGAACGTCGCGACGAACAGGTAGCCGATCACCAACCGATAGAACGGCAGATCGAACGCGTAGAACCCGAGGTCGAGGCCGAACTGCGGATCC
>DATEIG010000210.1:0-2611 GCA_035279185.1 Mycobacterium sp. | reverse complement strand
CGTCGCCGCCGGGCCTCGCTCGGCGAACAGGTCAGCGGCATGCGGGAGCACGGTCGACCGGACGCGCGTCCCCGCGTCGTCGGCGCCAGTTGCTGTAGTCATTCGACTACATTATCGTGTAGTCGATCGACTACATCGGCGAGAAGCCGCCGACACCATCAGAAGGACGTGACATGGCAACCTCCGCGCTCAACGACCGCGAGTCCACCGATACGAATCGGTGGCTGAAGTCCTATTACCTTCTGCGCGGCGTTGTTTCGCTGCTGTGGGTGGGCGCCGCCGTGACCGTCGGGACCCAGTCGCCGATGGTCGCCGGAGCCCTGCTGCTCGTCTATCCGGCGTGGGACGCCGTCGCCAACCTGGTCGACGCGCATCACAACGGCGGCGTGCGCCGGAGCCCCAGTCAGACGGTCAACGCCGTCGTCAGCACCCTGACCACCGTCGCCGTCGCTGTCGCGCTCACGCACGGTCTGCACGCAGTCCTCGGCGTATTCGGCGTGTGGGCCGCACTGTCAGGTCTGCTGCAACTGGTCACCGCCGTGCGTCGGTGGAAGCACGCGGGCGCCCAATGGTTGATGATCGTCAGCGGCGTGCAGTCGGCAGCCGCCGGCGCCATGTTCCTGCGACTGGTCGACGCTGCTGACACACCCGGCGTCGCCGACATCGCGCCGTACGCGGCCTTCGGCGCCTTCTACTTTCTGGCATCGGCGCTCTGGTTGGCCGTCGGCGCGAAGCGGGCAGCGCGCGCCCGGCTTCGACGGTGACGGTCTAAGGAGTCGCGGCGCAGCGGCTCTTGATGTCCTGCAGCGGCTGCCGGATGGCGGTGATGTCGGTCTTCGTCTGGGGGTGCGCCTTCATGTACGCCTGGACCTTCGTCGTCGACTGGTCGCGCGTCAGCCCCTCGAGAGAGTTGTAGAAGTCGTTGACATCGGAATGGGCGGAGAGATACTGACCGGTCGCCTCCTGCACGCCCGCCCTGACGAACTCCAGGTCGGCTGCGGTGCAACCCGGACCGTTCGCGCCGGTGTCGGCGTGCGCCAGCGGAGTGCCTGCGATCAACGCTGCGCCGATCAGCGCCGAACTCACGAACAGCTTCATGGTCTCCAGTTTTTCGCATCCCGTGCCGCGCGGCGGCGATCGCAAGCGTTCTGACAGGAAACCCGCAGCGCCCACCTAGTCGAGGCGTCGGCGCTGTCCGGGCGGGCCCGGGGCGTTCAGATCGAAACGCACACCGACCATGCGGATCACGAAGCACACCGCAGCCGACGCCAGCGCCGCCAGTGTGCCGCGGTAGCCAAGGGAGTAGGTGGCCGTCGCGCACCCGGCGCCGATCAGCGCGGGGATGGCGTAGAGCTCGCTGCGCAGCACCGTCGGGATCCGGCCGATCATCACATCGCGGATGGTTCCGCCGCCGACGGCGGTGACGGTGCCCGCGATCAGCGCCTGCGGCACACCGAAACCCATGTCGAGCGCCTTGTATGCGCTGAGCACCGAGAAGACGCTCAGCCCGACCGCGTCGAGCACGGTGATGGCCACCGAGACCCGGTCGAGCCTGCGCGTGAGGATGAACGCGATCAGCCCGCCGGAGGCGGCCAGGGCCAGATATCGCCAGTCGACGAACGTCGCCGGGGGTAGCGCGTCGAGGAACACGTCCCGGATCGTTCCGCCGCCCAGCCCGGTGAACATCCCCAGCGTGATCACGCCGAAGATGTCGAGCCGTTCGGCCCGCACCGCGGTCAGCGCGCCGTTGAGCGCGAACGCGAAGGTGCCGACGAAGTCACCCGCGAGCAGCAGCGTCGGCGTTTCCGTCGGAACCGGCATTGGCGAAGTATCGCCGGTTCCGTCGGCCCGGTCGAACGCCGCACCGACTCGGCACGGGCGTTCACGGGGTTAGGCTCGCGCCGTGCTCATCGCAATCGAAGGTGTCGACGGGGCGGGCAAGAGGACGCTGACCGACGGGTTGCGCGCCTGCTTCCGGGCGGACGGGAGGACCGTCACGAGCCTCTCGTTTCCCCGCTACGGCCAGTCGGCGTCGGCCGACATCGCCGCCGAGGCGCTGCACGGCGGCCACGGCGATCTCGCCACCTCGGTGTACGCGATGGCGGTGCTGTTCGCGCTCGACCGCGCCGACGCCCGCGACGAGATAGCGCTGCTGCGTTCGCAGTACGACGTGATCATCCTCGACCGCTATGTGGCCTCCAACGCGGCCTACAGCGCCGCCCGCCTGCACCAGGACGCCGCAGGCAACGTGGTGGCCTGGGTGCGCGAGCTCGAATACGAGCGGCTGCGGCTGCCCGCCCCCGACTGGCAGGTCCTGCTCGACGTGCCTGTCGAGCTGGCGGCCCAGCGCGCCGAGCACCGCGCCAACACCGAGGCCGACCGCGCCAAGGACGCCTACGAACGCGACGACGGTCTGCAGCGGCGCACCGCCGAGGTCTACCAGGGGTTGGCGGCCGCCGACTGGGGTGGGCGGTGGCGGGTGGCCGAACCCGACGTCGACGTGCCCGCGCTGGCCGCGTTGTTGACCCGGTGAACGACTCGCGGCGTTGCTAGCAGCGATTTATCGCCGTTTGGTGACACCATGGACTCCATGAGGCAAAGGATTCTGGTC
>DATEIG010000209.1:0-2468 GCA_035279185.1 Mycobacterium sp. | reverse complement strand
GCCCTGCTGACCTTCGTGCTGCCGGCATGCACCCCGCCGGGCCCGGTGGACGAACGACTGCTGGGGTGGGCGATTGCGCTCGCGGTGTGCGTGCCCGCCGCCCTGTTCTTCCTGCCGCCGCGCCACCACGGCGAGTTGCGCAGGCGCGCCTCCGACGCGGTCACTGCCCTGGCCGACCGGCTGGAGGGCAAGGCCACCCGCGACGACCTCGTCGCCGCCATGCTGGCGCTGCGGCAGAGTTTCCTGGGCGCCGACTTCCGACCCGTCGGGTTGTCGGCGGGCAGTCGTGCGCTGGTGCGTGTCGTCGAGGACCTCGAGTGGCTCAGCGACCGGGTCAGCGACGAGGCGGGCCCCGCGATGCGCGACATGCAGGCGCCCGGCATCAGGGTGCTGCGCTCGGCGGCCGCGGTGTTGCGCGAGACCCGGGCCGATGAGCGGACGGCCGACCGCGCGAACCTCGAGGCGGCGCTGATCCACCTGCGGTCGGTCGCGCGCGGACGGTACCGGCAGGACGTGGAAGCGATCCTGGGCGCCCCGGACGACGACGCGGCCGTCGCGATCGGACACCGCCTGTTGAACCGGCGCACCATGGCGGCCACGATCGGCGCCACCGGGCGGGTCATCGCGGCGGCCGCCGCGGCCGATGCGCGGCCGGTGTGGGCCCGGGTGCTGGGCCTCCAGATGCCCGAGACGACCGCGACCGACCGGCTCATGCCGGCGCGCGCCGCGGTGACGTCGACGACGTCGAGCTTCCTCGGTGGCCGGTCGATCGCCGTCCGCAACGCGCTGCGCACCGGTTTGGGGCTGGCGCTCGCCGTTGCGGTCACCCACCTGTTCCCGGTCGAGCACGGCTTCTGGGTGGTGCTGGGCGCGCTGTCGGTACTGCGCAGCAGCGCGCTCACCACTGGAACGAAGATGCTGCGCGCGGTCCTGGGCACCGGCATCGGGTTCGTGCTCGGCGCGCTCCTGATCAGCGTGGTCGGGGTGGATCCCGCGGTGCTGTGGATACTGATGCCGCTCGTGGTGTTCACCTCGGCGTTCGTCCCCGAGATCGCCTCGTTCACCGCGGGACAGGCGGCGTTCACGATGATGGTGTTGATCTTCTTCAACCTGATCGTGCCGACAGGGTGGAGCGTCGGTCTGATCCGGGTGGAGGACGTCGCGGTCGGCGCCCTCGTCGGGGTGATGGTGTCGCTGCTGCTGTGGCCCAGGGGCGCAACGGCATCGGCGGAGACGGCGGTCGAGTCGGCGCGCAACGTGTTCGCCATGTACCTCGAGGCGGCGGTGCGCCGCATCACCCGCGGGGACTACGAGCATGTGACCGACAGGCTCGCGACCCTCAGCCACGACTCGATCGCGGCCTCGCGGGTCGCCGATGACGCTGTGCGCCAATACCTTTCCGAAGGTGGCGGCGACACCGACTTCCGCGGGCCGATCGTGCGCGCCGTCAACCGGGCGATCCGGGTGCGCGCGGCCGCCGACCTGATCACCGACATCCCGACGCCACCGCCTCTCGGCACGTATCCGCGCGTCCGCGAGGTGATCGAGCATCACGTCGACGCGATTCGCGACCGGCTGTCGGGGAAGATCGGCACCGGCCACGATTGGGCGCCGATCGGCGAGGAGTTCGTCATCGCCCTGCGCGCGGAAGCGGGCGACGACACGCGCGCACCAGACCGGCGAAGCGATGGGGAAATGGCAATCGCGGCCGCCATGCCGTTGGTGACGGTGGCGGCCGCGATCGGCGAGCTGGAGCTGGTGTACCCGCATCCCGTGGAGGTGGCGCGGGCGAACCGTTAGTGCGTCACGAAACCCGGTGCGGCATCAGTGCATTCGGTGGGATCGTACCGAACTTCCCCGCGTTGTAGTCCTCGAGCGCCTTCACGAGTTCGGCCTTGCTGTTCATCACGAACGGGCCGTACTGGAAGACGGGTTCGCGGATCGGCCGGCCACCGAGGATCAACACCTCCAGCGCGGGCCGCCGCGACTCCTGCGACGATTCCGCGGCAATCGTGATGCGGTCGCCCGGACCGAACACCGCCAGTTGGCCCTCGTGGATCGGATGCCCGACGGGACCGACGGCGCCGCGGCCGGAGAGGACGTACACCAGCGCGTTGAAGTCCCGGTTCCACGGCAGGCTCAGACGCGCTCCGGGCTCGATAGTGCTGTGAGCCAGCGTGATCGGGGTATGGGTCGCACCGGGACCCCGGAGCCGCTCCGGCGGCGACATTGGATCGATGCGGCCGTCGACCTCACCGGCGATCACGCGGACCAGGGCTCCGCCGTCGTCGGACGACAGCAGCTTCACCTCGGCGCCCTCGATCGCCTGGTACTTCGGCGTCGCGAACTTGTCCGAGCGCGGCAGGTTCACCCACAGCTGGATGCCGTGGAACATTCCGCCGCTCTCGACGAGTTCGGCGGGCGGGGTCTCGATGTGCAGGATGCCGGATCCCGCGGTCATCCACTGC
>DATEIG010000208.1:0-4217 GCA_035279185.1 Mycobacterium sp. | reverse complement strand
CGCGACCCCGAGCATCCGCGCGGTTTCGGCGACGGAATAGCCCTGCATGTCGACGGCGACCACGGCCGCGCGCTGTTCGACAGGCAACCGCATCAGCGCGCGCTCCACCATGATCGCGGTGTCGACCCGCGGGGTGTGGTCACCGACCGCATGCGATTGCTCGTCGAGCTCGACGATCAGATGAGACCTGTTGCGGCGCAGGCGATCCAGGCAGGCATTGACGACGATGCGGTACAGCCAGCTGCTCACCGCGGCGTCGTGCCGGAAGGATGCGGCGGTGCGGTGGGCGGACAGCAGCGCGTCCTGCAGCGCGTCGGCGGCGTCGTCGGGGTTGCGGCTGGTGATCATGGCCAGCCGGTACAGCTGACGATGGTGCCGGTAGAACAGTTCCTCGAAGGCGTACCGGTCGCCGGAGACGTGCGCGGCGAGCAGTTCGGAGTCGCTGCGATCCGTCTCGACGATGCCCTCGAAGCTGCCCACCAGCGAACTCTAAGCACGACGGGACACCCGCTTCTGCACCAATTTGTGCCGACACGCGCTGACTTGGCCTTCCGCGTCGCCGGCCCTTGGGATAACTCGCTAGGACGCGGCCTTGAGGGTGATTTCGGCGATGTCGGAACGGCTTTCGCCGTTGACCTGACCCAGCGTCGACACCCAGACCAACACGTTGGACGTCGGTGAGGCGTTCGCCACCTTGATCGTGTTCGATCCCGGCTTCAGCGCTGTGGCCGGCGTCAGGACCGTCGTGTCGGCCAGCGACGACGGCGTCGGGGTCTGCGCGGACCGGATCTCGACCGATGTGCCGGTGCTGTTGAGGTCGATGGTGACCTCGCCGATCGCGGTCGGCTGCGGCAGTTGCAGCATCAGCCCGACACCGTTCTTGAAGTTCGGGAACGGCACCGGGTCGCTGTAGGTGTCGATCGGCCACACCGTCGAGGTGTTCCCGTCGATCGCCAGCGGCGCCTGATCGGGCGCGTCGGCCTCACCCTCGGGCGAGAACACCGTCGCCTTGGTGGGTTTGATCGTGGCGCCGGAACCGCCGCCCCCGCCGCCCTCCTCGGCGGTGCTCGGCGCGTTGAGGCCGAGTTCGTCCTGCGAGAAGCCGCCGACGTCGCCGAAGATGCCCTTCAGCACGGACGCGAGAACGAGCAGCGCGATCACGATGACGGCCGCGCCGACGGACAGGCCGATGATCAGACCCTTCTTGCGACGGCCGGCCGCCTCGGGGTCGACGGGCTCGGGCGCACTGGCGTCGGCTGGCGGCTGCGGCGGTCGAGGCACGTCGACGGGGTTGATCTGCTCGGTGCGATCGGCGATGGCGGTGGCCTGCTGCAGGAGGTTGAGCAGCGTGGGGGCGCTGCGGATGCCGCCGCCCGCCTGCACGGACCGCGCCGCCGCCGCCGAGATCTGGAACGGGATCTCGCGGTCGACCGACCGGGGTTCGACGGGTTCACCTGCGGCGTCGACCTCGGCGGGCGCAAGGCCGCTGCGCACCCCGGATTCGGGGAGCGGCCAGCGATTGACGAGCAGCGCGTAGAGGGCCGCGCCGATACCGCGGATGTCGTCCTCGGGGGTGGCGTCGGGCATGGTCGCGGGGAACGCCAGCGCGACGTCGCCCTCGATGCTCACCCGCACGCGGCTGGGGTGGTCAATCGACATCGAGACACCGGCGCGGTGAGCCAGCTCGGCAGCGGCGGCAAGAGTCTGCATCGCGCGCGCCCCGCCGATCGCCGACGGCGACGTCTCGGCCACCTCCTGCAGCGATCCGCCGCGGATCCACTCGCTGACCACCAGACCGCCCGACCCGGTGTTCACCACGTCGAGGATGCGTGCGATGCCGGGGCTCTCGATGCGGCTGAGCCGCTGCGTGCGGTCCAGGATCTCCCGCAGTTCCTCGTCGGACAGCGCGGCGTCGGGGTCGACGAACGTCAGCGCGACCTGCCGGTCGAGCGCGGTGTCGAGCGCCTGCCAGAACTGCAGGTTCGGCGGCCCGCCGTGGAAGACGAGGAGCCGGTAGCGGCCGCCGGCGATGCTGGCGCCGGGAATGAGGTGGACGTCCTCGTCGGAGGTCGCGGTCTCGAGGGCCGGCTCGCGCGGGATGTCGAACGGCAGGCCTTCACGGGTCGGGTCGCCGCCGTAGTCGGCGGGCGGGCGTCCCGACGCGGGGGGTGACACCGTGGAGACGGGCATCGAGCCCTGTTCGCGCTGCTCGGCCTCGCCGGACTCACCCGGGTTGTCGACGGGCACGTCGGGTTCGAAGTCGTCTGCCGCGGGGCGCGGGATCTTCGTGGTCGCGCCGTTGTCGCGCAGCGGCGCGGAGTCGCCTGCGGAGTCGTCGGTCACCGCTGGTCCTTTCCGCATCCCCGCTCCGGCAACCGGGGCCGGAGGCCCGCGCCGAGCGGCCGGCGGGCTGTGACGACCGCGCGACGAGAGCGAATTCCTGTGATCAGCGTACGTGAGAGGGGCCCCGGGACGTGGTCGGACCGACGGAGCACCCGGGGGCCCGGCTACTTTTTCCGACCTTCCGAAGCGGCGTCGGACCGCGGCGAGAGCAGCCTGGGCGTCCGGTACCCGCGCCGCGAGCATGACCCCGACGATGACCGGCAGCATGATCACACCCAGCAGCGCAAGCCGCAGTATCGACCCGGCGCCGCCGCCGTTGTCGGTCAGCGACTCGAGGCCGAGCAGTTGGTCGGCAACGTGGGCGACAAGCCCGGCGAGGATGGACGCGGCGGTGGCCACGAGGGCCGTGCGGACGACCTCGAGATCGATCAGGCGGCCGCCCGGCGGCTTCAGGTTGGCGCGCAGAAGGATGTACCCGACGATCGCGCCTGCGAGGAAGCCGATTCCGTTGGCCAGCCCGAGATATCCGGCGACGAGCTCACGGTCGTCGGTCAGATGGGGTGCGGCCAACGACGCGGCGATCTTCACCGCGGTGATGACGACGATCACGATGATCGGTGTCCACGGCTGCTCGCGCGCGTAGAAGACCCGAAGTTGCAGCAGCACAAGGGCATAGGGGATCAGCGTGAAGGCCGACAGCGTGATCGCCATCCCCAGGTAGCCCGCATCGACGTCACCGAAATTGCCGTAGGCGAACAACGCGCTGCCGATGGCAGGCCCCGCCACGGTCATGACCGCGACGATCGGGATCAGGGTCACCATGGTCAAGCGCGTCGCCAGCGACAGATCGGCGAGCACCGCGTTGGTGTCGTTGGCCGCGGCGTTGCGGCTGAGCCTCGGCATCACGACCGTCAGCACTGTCACGCCGATCATCCCGAACGGCAGCATGAGCACGAGCCACGTGTAGGTGTAGATCGCAGGCCCGGAAGCAGCAGCCTCGCTGGCGATTTGGTTCCCGACGATCAAGCCGATCTGGCTGATCAGCACGTAGAGCACCATCGCGGCCGCCATCCCGCCGAACCGGCGAAGCCGGTCGTCGAGACCCCACAGCGGCCTCAGGCTGATCCGCTCCTTGCGGATGGCGACGAGCAACACGGCCGTCTGCGCGAACACGCCGAGCGTGGTGCCGATGCCGAGCACCAGCAGCTTGGCGTTGCCCATCTCGACTGGATCGACCGAAAGCTCGCCCGGCACAATGAGATACACCACGAGCGTGACGATCGCGACGACGTTGTTGACCACCGGCGCCCAGGCGGGCGGCCCGAACACGTTGCGGGTGTTGAGAATTGCCATGAACACCGAGGAGAGACCGTAGAAGACGACCTGCGGCAGCAGCAGGTACGCGAACGCGGTGGTGAGCGACTGGTTGACCTGCGGGTCGCTGCCGAGCATCAATCGCACGAGCAGGGGGGCGGCGACCACCGACGCCACCGTGGCGAACAGGAGCAGCGCGGTGGCGAGCGTGACGAGCCGTCGGACGAACGCGGTGCCGCCGTCCGGGTCGTCGCGCTCGGCCCTGGCGAGGACGGGGACGAAGATGGCCGTGAACGTGGCCTCGAGCACCAGCGCCGCGACGAGGTTGGGCAGCTGGTTGGCCACGGTGAACGCGCTCGACAGCGCCGCGCCGAGGATCGCGGCGAGCAGCACGATGCGGGTGAACCCGGTGATGCGGCTGACCAGCGTCGCCAGCGCCATCCCCCAGGACCGTGACACCACCGCCGCATCGCTGAGCTCGGGTCTGCCCGCGCGCCGTCGCGGCGCCGGTCCCCGCGGGATGCGCTGCCGCGGCGGAGCGGGCGGCATGCGGCGCGGCG
>DATEIG010000207.1:0-13410 GCA_035279185.1 Mycobacterium sp. | reverse complement strand
AGCGCGGTGATGGTGCGGCAGTACATGGTGGTGCGGCAGAACCAGCGCCTGCTGACGATGGTCGCCGATCAGGCGCTGCGCGACACCCTGACCGGGCTGGCCAACCGCGACCTGTTCAACGACCGGCTGATGCACGCCGTCGAAGTACACGAACACGACAAGCAGTCCGTTGCGGTGCTGTCGATGGATCTCGACGACTTCAAGCTCGTCAACGACAGCCTCGGGCATCCGGCGGGGGACGCGCTGCTGATCCAGGCGGCGGAGCGGCTGCAGGGCTGTGTGCGCACCTCTGACACGGTGGCGCGAGTCGGCGGCGACGAGTTCGCCGTCCTGATGGAAGGCCTGCCGGAGCTGTCGCGCTTGGTGGCCCACCGCGTGGTGGCGGCGTTCGAGGAGCCGTTCGTCATCGACGGCCAGCAACTGCTGATGCGACCCAGCGTCGGGCTGGCCGTGGCCTCGTCGGCGAACCCCGACCTTTCTGCGGACCTGCTCCTCAAGCAGGCCGACGTGGCGATGTACTCGGCCAAGCGCTCCAAATCCGGTGGGCTGCACACCTTCACGCCCGACATGGCGGTGGCCGACCCGCGTGAGCTCGAGTTGACAACCGACGCCCGCGACGGTGTGGAACCCGGCGCGGCCGTGCGACTGCTCGGCGAACTGCGCCACGCCATCGACCACGGCGACCTGTCGGTGTTCTACCAGCCGAAGTTCGACCTGCGCACCGGCGACGTCGTCGGTGTGGAAGCCCTCGTCCGGTGGCCTCATCCGAAACGAGGACTGCTCGGGCCCGCGCATTTCCTCCCGCTGGTCCGCAAGCGCGGCCTGATGCGGGCGGTCACCGATCTGGTGCTGACCCAAGCCCTCGACGACGCTGCCGAATGGCACGCGATGGGCATCGGCGTCCCGATCGCGGTGAACGTGTTTGCGCCCTCGCTGGGCGACCTTGACCTGCCGACGCACATCGCCTCGGCGCTGTCGACGCGGGGGCTGAGCCCGGAAGACCTGACGATCGAGATCACCGAGGACTTCCTGCTCGACAACATCGATCGAACCCGCTCGGTGCTGGAACGGTTGCGCCAGAGGGGGATTCGCATCGCGATCGACGACTTCGGCAGCGGCTACTCCGCGCTGTGGTATCTGCGCGAACTCGCCATCGACGAGGTGAAACTCGACAGGCACTTCATCGCGCCGATCCGGGTCGACCCGCGCGCTGCGGCTGTCGTACGAGCCGTCGTCGACCTCGCGCACGTCCTTGGCGTCACCACGGTCGCCGAGGGTGTGGAGAACGTCGAGACCGCAGAGCGCCTTCGTGAGTTCGGCTGCGAGGTGGCGCAGGGTTACTACTACAGCCCGCCGGTCAGTGCCGCGGCGATGATGAACATGCTGGCGGCGGGCCACCCGAAGCGTCCGACCCGGGTCGGGTTGGAGAACCTGGGTGCTACGAGCCTGCAGGCGCCAGTCGCAGTGAAATCGAATTGATGCAGTAGCGCTGGTCGGTCGGCGTGGGGTAGCCCTCGCCTTCGAAGACGTGGCCGAGATGACTGTGGCAGTTGGCGCACAGCACCTCCACCCGCTTCATCCCCAGCGAGTTGTCCTCCCGCAGGATGACTGCATCCGAGTCCGCCGGGTCGTAGAACGACGGCCATCCGCAGTGCGACTCGAACTTCTCGGTGCTGCGGAACAGTTCGGCGCCGCAGGCCCGGCATTCGTACACGCCTTCGGTGGTGGTGTCGGTGTACTCGCCGACGAAGGGCCGCTCGGTGCCTGCTTCGCGCAGCACGGCGAACTCGGCCGCGCTGAGCTTCTGCCGCCACTCGTCGTCGGTGAGTTCGACTCTGGGCCGTGGAGAGGTCATCACTCCACGCTAGCGCAGTCAGGACGCGATGATCTCCCGCAGGAATCTGCGGCTCGCCAGGAAGTAGCAGAGGATCGCGAGCACCTGCGCGATCGGCACGATCAGCAGCAGCGCCCGGCCCAGTGACATCTCGCCGAGGTCGGCCTTGAGCGCGTCGCTGATGACCCCGGTGAGAAACGGGCCGGAGGCGCCGAGGACGGAGCCGAAGAACAGCAGCACCGCAGAAGCCGTCGCGCGCTGTGCAGCGGGCGCCAGGCGCTGGATCGCTGCGATGGTCGGCGCCATGTGCGCGATTCCGACGACGTAGCTCAAGCCGAGGAAGCAGACGGCGAGAGTCTTGCTGGGGACGACGACCGCGAGCGACGAGAATGGCAACAGTGTCGCGATCATCGCCATGGTCAGGAACAGCAGCCATCTGGGGTCGCGCGCGGACAGGCGGTCGGCGAGCCGGCCGACGACCAGCAGGCCGAGGATGCCCGCGACGCCGCTGGCGATCCCGTACTGCACCCCGACCTGGCTCAGCGACATGTCGTGGGCGCGCATCAGGAAAGCCGGCGCGAAGGTCGTCAGCGAGTAGCCGGCCACCGCGACGAAGGCCTGGGCCGCGACGATGGCGATGTAGCTGCGTTTCCTGACGAGGTCCCATACCGACGACGCCGGTAGGGCAGAACCCGGTGCCTGCACCGGCATCGCCTGACGTCGACCGAGGACCAGCAGCACGAGCGGAGCGAAGAGCACGCTCACCGCGCCCATCACGACAAACGTTGTGCGCCAACCGAATGACTGCGCCAGCAGGCCCCCGACGGTGAGGCTGGCCGCGCTCGCCAACGGGATGGACAGCGTGATGACGGCCAACGGCGCGGCGCGGCGTTCGGCGGGAAAGTTGCGCGCGACGTAGGCGTGGGCGGCCGGTGTGCTGCCCGCTTCGCCGACGGCGACGCCGACGCGGGTGGCGGCGAGTTGGACGCCCGAGGTGACGGCGCCGCCGAGCATGGTCATCGCGCCCCACAGCGTGAGGCAGCCGGAGATGACGACGCCGAAGGCGCCGCGGTCGGCGATGCGGGCGATCGGGATGCCGACCACGGCATACACCACAAGGAAGCCGAACCCGTTGATGACTCCGATTGCGGTGTCGGACAAGGCGAGATCGAGCCGGATCGGCTCGGCAAGCACCGCGGGCAGGAAGCGGTCGACGTAGTTGAGGGTGCCGACGGCCGCGAGCAACAGCACCGCCGCCCAGGCGCGCCGCGCAGTGTGGGTGGTCTGCGTGACGTCGTCGAGGGAGGCAGGCACCGACGTCATCCCGACGGAACCGGTTTGGGTTCCTCGGGCGCCACTTTCGCAAGCCACGGCGGGTCGATGCCGTCGTCGAGTCGGCGCTCGGCCTTGGCGTCGAGATAGCGGAAGTAGATGACGCAGAACACCACGACGAGCATCAGCGACCAGCCGTAGGTGACGCGCAGGTATTCCAGCGCGCGCCCGGTCGTCGGCCAGTGGCCGAGCAGCCACCTGTCGGCGCTCATGAATCCGTAGATGGCCAGCCATGCCACCCAGTTGCGCAGAACGGAGTTCGGCAGCACGACCGTCATCAGGAACGGGAACAACATCATCGAGTAGTAGCCCTGGCCCAGCGACAGCACGAGCCAGGAGGCGATCAGGAGCACACCGGATGTGGTGGCCATCCAGAAGAGCGGGTCACGTTCGCGGTAGTACTTGTAGAGCAGCCAAACAGTCACTGCCGCAAGCACGAAGAACGTGATGCGCAGCAACCAGATCAGCCACATCGGCAGGCCGTAGTAGACGCCGTTGCCCTGGATCGAGCTGTTGAAGTAGTCGCGGATCGAGAAGATGTACGGCAGCGTGCGGGTGACGAAGTTCATCGGGTCCTGCACCTGGAACCGCTGTATGGGGCTGACGATCGCGGCGAGGTTGAACACCACCGGCACCGCGAATGCCGTTACCAGCGTTCGCCATTGGCGGTTGAGCAGAGGTATCAGCAGAAGCGGGCCCAACAGCGGTTTCAGTACGAGGGTGAGCCCGATGGCCACTCCGGCCCACCACTGGCGTGAATTCCGGCCATCGAGCAGCCACCGGAAGAACAGCAGCTCGAGCAGCAGGATGCACCCGTTGATGTTGCCGAAAACCAGTGTGTTGATCACGCTTTCGGTGCAGAACATCGCCACCAGCAGGGCCGGGAAAGCCACCGAGGACGCGGTGTAGTTGAACAGCCGCACCAGCAGGTAGGCGGCGACGATGATCGCCACCGCGTTGATCGTGATGAACCAGTACCGCGACGCGTCGACCGGCAGGTAGCCGAACGGCGCCATGATCAGCGTGCCGCCCGGCGGGTACAGATAGTGCGGGTCGACGTAGTTGAGGTGCTCGTTGTAGATGTCCCAGCCCATTTTGAGGTTGACGACCGCGCGGTACACCGGCCCGTAGTCGTCGGTGATGTAGCCGTTGGTGGCCAGCACGTAGCTGCGGTGGATGATCATCAGGATCGCCAGCGGCCACAAGATCGACCTCAGGACCGTCGACACTGCAGGCGCAGTCGTGCGGGGTCGGAAGAGATTCAGCAGGCCGGTACGGATGGAGTCTGGTGCCGCCACCAGCGAACCGTACTACGGCGACGCCCGCGGCAGGACTCAGGCAGGGCAGTACGTGTCGGTCGCAGGCAGCTTGCCGCTGTCCAGGTAGGCGGTGACCGGCGCCAACGCGCACTCGGAGTAGATGCTGGCGCCGTGCCCGATGCCCTGCCAGATCACCCGCTTGCTGGAGGTGCCCGCGTTGATCACGGTGGCGGCCACCTGTGCGACGCCGTCGTTGCCGACGATCGGGTCGTTCTGCACGCCGAGCAGCAACACCGGGATCTTGAGGTTCTTGGGCTCCTGCGGCGCCGACCCGCTCGGCCAGTTCAGGCACTTGACCATGCTCAGCGCGCCGACGGCCCCGAACTGTGGATACAGCTTGGGCCAGGCGACGACGAGTTCGCGGACGCGGTCCGGGGTGGGCCGGTTGAGGGCGTCGCTGCAC
The DNA here is from genome assembly GCA_035279185.1 of Mycobacterium sp. Classification (GTDB taxonomy): domain Bacteria; phylum Actinomycetota; class Actinomycetes; order Mycobacteriales; family Mycobacteriaceae; genus Mycobacterium. The sequence continues at coordinate 8,522 of DATEIG010000207.1, read as the reverse complement.
GAGTTGACGAACTGGCCGTCGGTCTGGCGCAGCGTGTCCGCCTGGTTGATCAGGTTGTTCATCGGGTTGCTGTCGCCGGAACGGGCGGCGGCCACGGCGTCGGCGAGGCTGTTGGTTGCGGATGTACGGTCGCCGCGCGGATAGGCAAGCGCGGTGCTGATCGCGTCGGCGACAGTGGAGACCGCCGCCCCGCCGGGCCCGTTTCCGGCCCGCGCGTCGGCGAGCAGCGCATCGATCGCCGCCTTCGGGTCGGGGCCGAGCGCACAGTTGGTGGCGGCGCACTGCTTGGCGAACGCATCCAGCGCGGTCTGCTCACCCTTCACCCGCTGCTCGGTGGCGGCCTCCTGCGCGATGCCGAGCGGAAGCGGCGAGTCGAGCACCAGCCGGGCCACCTTGCCGGGGTGTGAACCTGCATACGCCAGCGCGACCTGGGCGCCGTTGCCGATACCGAGCAGCGCGATCGACGGCACATCCCATGTGCTGCGCAACCGCTCGATGTCCTCGGCGGAGTGGGCGGTGTCGTAGGCCGAGTCGCCGGGGGCGATGGTGTCGGTGCAGCTGGTGGTGGCCGTCATCGTGATCGCACCGAGGTTGGCGACGGGGTCGTCACCGGACTGGAACTGCGCCTGGTCGAGCATCTCCTGGCGGTCGAACAGGTCGCGGCAGTCGATGGAGCTGGACGTGCCCATGCCGCGCCGGTCGACCGCCACGATCGGGTGGGCCTTCAGCACGTCGGCGCCCGCGCGCGAGAGCCACACCGGCAGCTGCACCGAGGTCGGCAGGTCCGAGCCAGTGGTCATCACCAGGGGACCAGCGTCCTCGGGTGTCTCAGCCGAGCGGGCGCGCACCACGCCGATACTGATCGATCCCGTTGCGCCGTTGATGGGGTCGAGGTCGGCGTCGTAGGTGGCGCAGTCCAGCGTCACGCCGGGCAGCGGCTGGGTCGCGGACTCGCTGAACACCTGGGAGGTGCAGTTGCGCCAGGACAGGTCGTTCTTGGGTGCCTCGATCGCCGCCGGGCCGTCGGCCTTGTCCTGCGTCGGCGGCTGTCCCTGGGGACGCGCGCCGGAGTCGGTGGCGTAGCGCGGATCGGCCGCCATCAGCGGCGCACACCCGGCCACCAAGGCCGACACGACGACGGTCGAGGTGCTCAGGGCACGGACCAGGCGGAGCCGACGCATGAAACCACAGTACTGAGTGGGCCGATCACCGACTCTTGACGTAGCGGGTGTACAGATAACCGTCCTCGTCGGCGAGCAGATGGCTGCGTCGCATGTCGGTGTGCACCTGGCCTGCGCCCGCGACGATCCGGCCCGCCGCACCCCCGACGAGCAGCGGCGCGATCGTCATGCACAGCTCGTCGAGCAGACCGTGTTCGATCAGCTCGCCGAGGATCGCCGGGCCGCCCTCGACCAGCACGCGGACCAAACCGCGGTCGGCCAGTGCGGTGAGCGCGGCCCCCACGTCGACACGATCCGAACGGTGCCCTGAGGCGTCGACGACCTCGGCGACCGATCCGAGCCTGGCGGTGGCGTCGGCGGTGGCGTCGGCGCAGGTGAGGATCAGCGGGCGCACATCGGTGTGGGTGAACAGCTTGGCGTCGTGGTCGAGCATCGCGCTGTTCGTCAACACCGCGATGGGCGGCACCTCGGCCTGGCCGCGGTGTTGACGGGCCTGCCGCTGGGCGGGGCTGAACTGCGCGCCCGAGTAGTTCTCGGCCCGCACGGTGCCCGCGCCGACCAGGATGACGTCGGCGAGGTGGCGCATGAGCCCGAACACCGCGCGGTCGCCGGGTCCGCCGAGCGCGCCCGACTTGCCGTCGGCGGTGGCCCCGCCGTCGAGGCTCGCGATCATGTTGCCGCGCACCCAGCGCGGCCGCGGGTCGTCGGGGTAGGCGTAGAGGTCTCCCAGCCCGTTCTCGTCGACGGACTCGACAGTGTCCAGTGCGGTGAACCGGATCCCAGCAGCGTCGTCGGGCATGGGGTCGATTGCAACACGTCGCTAGAGTTCGTGCATGGAGTCGGGCCCCGCTGACGCGAGAAGCGAAGGCCCCGCGCATCTCGTCGATCGGCACCCCAGCGTCACCCCGGAGCGGTTGATCGCCCAGCTCCACCCGCCGCCGACGTTCGCCGCTGTCAGCTTCGACAGCTACCGACCCGACCCGGCGGAGCCGTCGCAGTCCGCGGCCGTGCAGTCGTGTCTGACCTTCTGCGACGGCGCGCTGACGCGTCGCGCCGGCAGGAAGAAGCTGTTCGGCAAGCGCGAGGCGCTACCCGGCGTGGGGCTCTACCTCGACGGCGGTTTCGGCGTCGGCAAGACGCATCTCCTTGCCTCGGCGTACTACCGCATCGCGGAGGCGTCGCAGGCGCCCGCGGCGTTCGCGACCTTCGGTGAGCTGACCCAGCTCGCCGGTGTGTTCGGCTTCGTCGAGTGCATCGACCTGCTCGCCGACTACGCGGTCGTGTGCATCGACGAGTTCGAGCTCGACGATCCCGGCAACACGACGCTGATCTCGAGGCTGTTGTCGCAGTTGGTCGAGCGTGGCGTGTCCATCGCCGCCACCTCGAACACCCTGCCCGTGCAGCTGGGGGAGGGCCGGTTCGCCGCGCAGGACTTCCTCCGCGAAATCAACACGCTCGCAGCAATTTTCGAGACGGTGCGCATCGAGGGGCCGGACTACCGACACCGCGACCTGCCGCCTGCGCCGGAGCCGCTGTCCGATGAGCAGGTCGGCGCGCGTGCCGCGGCGGTACCCGGTGCCACGCTCGACGACTTCGACGCGCTGTGCGCACACCTGGCGACGATGCACCCGTCGCGCTATCTCACGTTGATCGAAGGGGTCTCGTCGGTGTTCATCACCGGTGTGCATCCCCTCGAGGATCAGAACGTGGCGCTGCGACTGGTGTCGCTCACCGACCGTCTGTACGACGCGGGTATCCCGGTGGTGGCGTCGGGTGCGAAGCTCGACACGGTGTTCAGCGACGAGATGTTGGCCGGCGGGTTCCGCAAGAAGTACCTGCGTGCCACGTCGCGGCTGCTCGCGCTCACGACGGCGGGTCAGACGGGACGCACCATCACGTAGTCGTTCTCGATGCGCGTGCCGAGCCGGAACGTCTTGGTGCCGTTGACGGTGAATCCGTGCTTGGCGTAAAAGCGTTGCGCCCGTTGATTGTTCTGATTGACACCGAGCCAGACGGACTTGGCGTCGAGCGCGGGGGCGCGGCGCAGGGCCTCGGTCATCAGTGCCGAGGAGGCACCGCCGCCGTGGTCGTCGGGCAGCACGTACATCTTCGAGAGCTCCACCGTCGGGCGGATCGGCACGGCCCGCTGCACCGCGTCGTCGTCGGGCAGCCCGCGGATGAGCATGGCGTATCCGGTGATTCGGCCGTCGCGGCGCGCGACGAGGATCAGCCGGTCGGGGTCGGTCAGGTAGCGGGCGAAGTGCGACGGCGTCAGGTTGTCGGCAATGAACGCGGCCACGTTCTCCGGTGTCACCGAGGGCGGGCACGCCAGCGGGAAGGTCGCGGCGGCGACGGCGGCGAGCTCTGCGAGGTCGGCGGCAGCGGCGGTGGTGACCTCCTGGGTCACACGTTCCACTGCGCGAGGTGGTATCCGGTCTTCTTGTCGATCAACACGACGTTGGACACCAGGTCGCGGTAGCAGTCCCACCACACGCCGCCGTTGGCGGTGGCGCCCGCGGGCAGGTTCAGGATCGAGTACTGGAGCGCGTCGGGCGCATCGGAGTTGCGGGGCTCGTAGGCATCGCCGGTCGGCGTGACGCCTTTGAAGCTGAACGCCAGCCCGGCCGCGTACGGCGCGGGCGTCTCCACGACGTGGACGGTCACGTTGGCGCGGTACACCGCATACCGGGGGGCGCGCGGCGGATAGCCGAAGCCGGGCGGAACGTCCGACGGCAGGATGTCGTGCACCGTCACGTCGGCGACCAGACCCATGAGCTCGACGCGAAGCGTCTCGCCGAGCCGGCCGATCGGCGCCTCACCCGCGGCCGCGGCGGGCGCGGCCACGGCCGCCCCCGACATCATCAGCGCGGCAAACAGCAGCGCGAACAGACGGCGCATATCCCCTCCTCGGTCCGCTCGACTATGGCACACGCGAGCGACCGGGGACAGCGGTTGGCCGTCAGTCGGTCCAGGGCCCGGAGCCGCCCACCTTGTCGATCCGGATGCGGGTCAGCAGTCCGGGCGGCGAGTTCGGTGGCGGGAAGTGCTCGTCGGAGCCGAGCATCGTCGTCGCGAGCTTCTTCAGCAGTTCGGGTGCGCCGCCTTCGGTGATGCGCGCGGTACCGGTGATGGCCAGATAGGGCGCCTGCTGGCCGTGCGTCGGCTTGACGATGGTGACCGCGACGCGCGGATCGCGCCGAACATTGCGGGTTTTGCGGTATTCGGCCAGGTGCGCCGACACGAGTTCGTCACCGTCGGGTGTCGACTCCAGTGCCACCCACACGACGGTCACCTGGGGGCTGCCGTCGGGGTTGAGGGTCACCAGCGTGGCGTCGATGCCGTCGCCGATGAATTCGCGCGCCGCGTCGTTGAGCTTCATGCGTTGTTCTACCGCCGCGCGCGCCGTTTCATTCCCGGGCGGCTTCCAGATCCAGCAGCGCGGCCTTGGCGGCGGGGCCCCCCACGTACTGGCCGGTGGACCCGTCGGAGCGGACGACGCGGTGACACGGGATCACGACCGGCAGCGGATTGTGCGCACAGGCGGTGCCGACGGCGCGGACGGCGCGTGGGCTGCCGACCGCCGCGGCCACCTCGGCGTAGCTTTCCCGGCGGCCGTAGCCGATGTCGCGCAGGTGCTCGATGACGCTGCGGCGGAAGCCTTCTGCGAGGCGAAGGTCGACGGGCACCTCGAAGTGATCGCGCCGCTTGGCGAAGTACTCGTCGAGTTGACGGGCCGCATCGTCGAGACGGGCAGGCGCGCGCAGCACCCGGGGGCTGACCGTGGACGCCAGCTTCGCCAGCACGGCGTCGTGGTCTTCGATCCCGTACGCGACGCGGACCAACCCGATGGTGGTGGCGGCCAGCAGCAGGGGGCCGACGGGGCTGTCGACGGTGCGGTAGGCGACGTCGAGGAGGTCGTCGGCTCCCGCGTCGCGCTCCAGCCTTCTGTGCAGGCGGGCCATGGTGTCGTCGTCCGCGTGCAGTTCGGCGAAAAGGTTGAGGCTCATAATGTTTCATCCTCGGGATAGAGTTTGCGAAGGGTCTTGAGGCCGTCGGCTGCGGCGCGACGCGCGGCGTCGGGGGAGTTGCCGAGCAGTCGGGAGATCTCGGCGAAAGGCAGCCCGGCGATGTGGTGGTAGGCCACCGCAAGGCGCTGTTTGTCGGGCAGGCGTTGCAGCGCGGCCCAGAGGTCGGGATAGCGGGCGGCCGGGTCGGCCCGCGTCGAGGGGCGGTCCGGGGTGGAGTCCACGGGGATCGCGCGACGCGATCTGGCTCGGCCGACGTCGAGTGCGCGCCGGTGTGCGATCGTCACCAGCCACGCTTCGACGTTGGCGTCGGCGGGGAGATCGGGGTAGGCGCGCAGCGCCGACAGGAATGTCTCCGACCATGCGTCCTCGGCGTCGACGGGCCCGACGACCGCGCGACACACCCGCAGCACGGTGGCGCCGTGCTGAGCCACCACGTCTTCGAACGGCCGCACCCTCACATCATGTAGACGCCGCGGCGTATTCGTGTGTGAGATCAGTTCTTCGTGAAGGGTTCCAGGGCGGTGACCAGATCGCGCTCGAAGCGGTCGCGGTCGGCGCCGAGTTCGTGCAGTGGGCCGTCGCCGTCCTCGGCTTCGAGCAGCGCGAGCGCGATGTGCTCGGTCCCGACGTAGTTGTGTCCCAGGCGAAGCGCCTGCCGGAAGGTCAGTTCGAGCGCCTTCTTGGCGGCACCGTCGAACGGGATGAGCGCCGGCATCTCGCGGTCGGTGCGCTGCGGGAGGGTGACCGCTTTCGACACGGCCTCAGCGTTGACTCCCTGCCCGGCGAGCAGCTTGGCGGCCAGATTTTCGGGATCGTCGAACAGCGCAAGTAGAAGGTGACCGGGCGTGATCTCGACGTTGCCGGCCTTATGTGCCGTGTTCTGTGCGGCGACAACGACGTTGCGGGCGCGCGGAGTGAAACGGCCGAAGCCGGCAGTGGGGTCGAGAGCGGATTCCAGATCGGGCACCTTGGGCACGAACCGCTTCTGCGCGGCCTGCTTGGTGACGCCCATGCGCTTGCCGATCTCGGTCCACGACGCCCCCGAGCGCCTGGCCTGGTCCACGAAGTGCCCGATCAGGTGATCGGCGATCTCGTCGAGGGACTCTGCCGCGAGCACCGCGTCGCTGAGTTGCTCGAGTGGTTCGCTGTGCACCGTCTTGATGACGTCGATGAGGTCGTCGAGACGTACGGGGTAGGCGATCTTCGCCGGCTCGGTCATGGCGTCAACTCTAGGTTGACGACTACGCAAGCGTCAACCCACGGTTGACGATGTCAGCCGCGCGGGTAGCCGTGGCGGACGGTGCGGTCGAGGACGCCCAGGGTGGCGCGCAGTGCGCTCTCCGGGATGATCGGAAAGATGTCGCGCTTGCGCCATTCCGGGTCGATGTCGGACCAGTCGTAAAAGGACGTGACGACGGTGCCCCCGTCGTTCGACGGTTCGAGGCGGTAGCCGTAGACGTGGCCGATGTCCGGCTTGATCTGGCCGACGATCGTCCACGAGATCAGCGCGTCGTGCTCGAATTCGCGGATCTCGACGGTGACGTCGTATTTGCCGAGGGGATAGTCGTTGAGCGCCTCGCGGTCCATGTGGATGACGAAGGTGTCACCGACGGATGTCACCACATCGCCGTCGGCGTCCTGCAACATGCCTGATGCGTCGATCGCGACGTGGCCATAAGGGTCGCGGAGCACGGCAAAGATGTCTGCGGCGGGCGCGGCGATCGTGCGCTGCACTTCCATGCGATCGGTCATGAGGCGATCCTCTCAGTCGGCGAGGCGTTGCTGGGTGTGTTTTCTGCGCTCGCGTGCGGGGTACACGAATGCATAGTTCAGATTGACCATCCGAACCAGGGGAGTGCGTAGGCAGTGGCTGGTCACGATCACGTGCGGAACATGCCGCCCATATTGCGAGATGCTGTGTCGTTCATACAGGAGAACGCGGACGCCGACATCGGCTTGGAAGATATTGCCGCGGCCGTCAACGTATCTCCGCGATCGGTGCAGTATGCCTTTCGTCGCAATCTCGGCACCACGCCGCTCGAATATCTGCGGCGGGTGCGTCTGGACCGCGCGCATCGGGACCTGAAGGCGGCGGACCCAGCCCACGACACGGTGACCGCGATCGCCGGCCGCTGGGGGTTCAGCCACGCCGGCCGCTTCAGCCTCGCCTACAAGGCGGCGTTCGGCACGGCGCCCAGTAGTACGCTGCGGGCTTACCCGGCGTAAGGCTCAGTCCGCGAACGAGATCGACGTCTCGGAGCAATTGGTGACCGCTCGGTCGAGCGGAAACGTTCGGGGGTCGGCTCCCGCGATGACTGCCTGCCGGTAGTACGCACTACGGTCGTCGGCTGAACATTCGAAGTCTGCGTTGAGAACGCGGAAGGTTGCCGGATCGGCGCCGTCGATCGACTTACCCATCCAGTACACATGCGCCGAGTCGCCGGCATACGGACCCTCGAGCGGACGGAACGACGCCGAGTCCGCATCCGGGAGGTGCTGGTCGAAGTAGTAGGCGCCGCTGATGTCGCGGGCGTAAGCCCCTTGCAGCACTTGGAATGTCGCCGGATCCGCATCGGCGATGGGATTGCCGTTGACCTTAACGGTCTGCGCGTCCCTGGTGTAGAGGTAGTGATCGGTGTTCGAGATGATGGCGAACGTTGCGGGGTCTTCCGACAACACCGAGCCGTCACTCCAGTAGACGGCGCGGCTGTCTTTGGCGAGCTCACCGTCGAGCAGCTCGAAGTGTGCTGGGTCGTCACTGATGACGCGATCGCGTTGATAGACGTGGTCGCGATCCTTGGCCAGACCAGGACGGTCGAGCAGCTCGAAGGACGCGGTGTCGGCGTCGGGAAGCGCCACACCGTCGAGGAAGACGTGGGCCCCGTCGACCCCGTAGGTCGAGTCGAGCGCCGTGAAGGTGTCGGGGTCGGCATCGGGGATTTCGACCGCCTTGCCGGGGAAGGCCTCGAGGTAGTAGACCCTGCCATCCCTGACGTGGTAGCCGGCGCTCTCGAAGAAGGAATTCGGTGGCCCGTTTCGGCTGCACGCCAAGAGGATTACCGCAAGAATGAGGCACAGCGCGGCGGTCGACTTTCGCTGCATTGTCGATGTGCCTTCTTTGGTATGGGGCCACAGTGAACCGCCGGGCAGACTCGTTCGTAGTCACCCTAGCGCGGACATGTCGTCGGCACGCCGGACTCAATACCGGCTGGGCGGCCTGTCGGCGCCTAGGGTTGAGTGCCGCATCCGGAGTTCCGGTGAATAGGGGAGTAGTGAAGCACCGCGACGTCAGCGCCATCGACCGACAGCTGTC
>DATEIG010000206.1:0-2297 GCA_035279185.1 Mycobacterium sp. | reverse complement strand
CTGCGTTCGATCTCGAAGCACCGCGGCGCCGAGATGTCCTCGAGGTTCACCGCGCCGAACGTCGGCCGCATCCGGACCAGCGTCTCGACGATCTCGTCGGGGTCTTTGGTGTCCAGCACGATCGGGATCGCGTCCAGGTCGCCGTAGGCCTTGAACAAGCCGCACTTGCCTTCCATGACGGGCAGCGAGGCGGCGGCGCCGATATCACCGAGGCCGAGCACCGCGCTGCCGTCGCTGACGACGGCGACCAGACGGTTGGCCCACGTGTAGCGCGCGGCCAAGGTGTGGTCGGCCGCGATCGCGCGACTCACCTGCGCCACGCCCGGGGTGTAGGCGATCGAGAGCGCCCGCTGACTGTCCAGCGGCGCCTTCAGCGCCACCGAGAGCTTGCCTGCTACATGGGCCTCGAAGATCTCCTCGTCAGTGACGATGATCTGCGGGTTTTCTGTTTTCTCAGGCACGAATCTCAGGGTAACGACGAACTGGTAGGTAACCTAATCGCCTCCGATGCGGCGACGTCACTGCCCTCGCGGCCCTATTCTTTCGCCGAGAGAAGGACGGGCATCGATGTCGGATCACCTTTCGCCGGAGCAGGAAGACCCCGAGCAGCGCATCCGGGAACTCGAACGCGGACTGGCCGACACCCAGCGGCCCGCGCCGCAGTATCCGGCGCCGCTCCCCGACTACGGCGTCAGCCCCACCGCGGGGCCCCCGCCGGCGTGGTCGTCCGTCCCGTCGCCGTCGGGCAATCCCGATCCGCCGACGTTTCGCGCCGGGGGCGGTGGACGCCGGTGGATCGGGTTGCTCGCGGGCTTCGTCGTCCCCGTCGCGGTGCTGATCGTGTTCGTCGTCCCGTGGAAGGAGCTGGGTCTCTTCGAGGGACTGTTCGGTCCGACAGAGGTGCCGCGGGGCGGGAGCCTGGTGGTCAACGACAGCGACGAGGTCAAGACCATCGACTGCAACGACGGCAGGCTGACGCTCAACGGCAGGAACCTGCAGGTGACCGTGACCGGCCACTGCGCCGACCTGTTCGTCAACGGGTGGGACCACTACGTCACCGTCGACAGCGCCGACATCATCCGGGTCAACGGCGGCAACACCGTCGTCGTCTACCACTCCGGCGAACCCGCGATCAGCAAGAACGGCGACGTCCAGGTCTCGCGGGGCTAGCCGCTACGCCTCAGATGAGGCCGAGCTCCTTGACGGCCTTGCGCTCGTCGGCCAGCTCGGCCGTCGATTTGTCGATCTTGCCGCGGGAGAACTCGTCGATCTCCAGCCCCTGCACGATCGACCAGTTGCCGTCCTGCGTCGTCACCGGGAACGACGAGATCAGTCCTTCGGGAACGTCGTAGCTGCCGTCGGAGACGACGGCCATCGACACCCAGTTGTCCTTTGGGCTGCCGAGCAGCCAGTCGCGTGCCGCATCGACGGTGGCAGACGCGGCCGAGGCGGCCGACGAGGCGCCGCGCGCGTCGATGATCGCCGCGCCGCGCTTGGCGACGGTCGGGATGAAGTCGTTCTCGATCCAGTCCTGGTCGTTGACGACCTCGGCGGCGTTCTTACCGCCCACCTCGGCGTGGAACACGTCGGGGTACTGGGTGGCGGAGTGGTTGCCCCAGATCGTCATCTTCTTGATGTCGGTGACCTTGGCGCCGGTCTTGCGGGCCAGCTGGCTGATCGCGCGGTTGTGGTCGAGGCGGGTCAGCGCGGAGAAGCGCTCCTTCGGGATGTCGGGTGCGTTGCTCAGCGCGATCAGGGCGTTCGTGTTCGCCGGGTTGCCGGTCACCCCGATGCGGACGTCGTCGGCGGCCACCTCGTTGAGCGCCTTGCCCTGCGCGGTGAAGATCGCACCGTTGGCCTCCAGCAGGTCGCCGCGCTCCATGCCCGGCCCGCGCGGCCGCGCGCCGACGAGCAGGGCGAGGTTCACCCCGTCGAAGATCGTGTTGGCGTCCGCGCCGATCTCGACACCGGACAGCAGCGGGAACGCGCAGTCGTCGAGTTCCATCACGACACCCTCGAGCGCCTTGAGCGCAGGCTCGATCTCGAGCAGACGGAGCTCGATCGGGCGGTCCGGCCCGAGCAACGAGCCGCTCGCCAGGCGGAACAGCAGGCTGTAGCCGATCTGGCCGGCGGCGCCGGTGACCGCGACCTTGAGAGGAGAAGTGCTCACGTCTTCAGGCTCCTAACCGCAGAAGAGTTTTCCGTGGTCGAAACTAGCGCACCGGCGACATCGCGAAACGGGCGGTCTCCCAGCCCCGACGCGTAGCATTGACCGCCGCAACTGGTTGCCGGTGCCA
>DATEIG010000205.1:0-12308 GCA_035279185.1 Mycobacterium sp. | reverse complement strand
GAGAAATGCGATGTAGAACTGCCCTTGGACGGACATGGACCAGATGTGCTGCAGCGGGCTGACCGCTTCGCCGGCCCGCAGATAGTCGGCTGCGGTGTTCGCGAGTTCCCAGTTCTGGTAGTAGCCCAGGCTCGCCAGGCTCTGGTCGGCAAACGTCTCCCAGCGTGTCTCGGGCTGGATCAGGATCGTCAGCACCCCTGCGGCGGCCAATACCACCACCAGCGCGGGCAGCAGGCGCCGGACCAGCCGGGTGATCTCGGGAAGTGGGGAGAGCGACGCACCCGAGGTCAGCGCTGTGCGCAGGAGACGCCCGCCGAAGAAGAAGCCGGACAGCGCGAGGAAGACGTCGACGCCGCCGGAGACCCGGCCGAACCAGACGTGGAAGACCGCGACGAGGGCGATCGCGATGCCGCGAAGGCCGTCGAGGTCGTGGCGGTAGAAGCCGGACTTGCGGTCGGCCGCCGAGGCTCCTTTGGGTGGCTCATCTGCGGTAACCGCCGCCGGCCGGGGAGGGGCGAGGGTCATGTCGCGGGATAATCTACCGAAGATCGCTGTGTGACTCATGTCGCGCGGCTTGGCGTCACATTCGTCGACATGCCGACATCGCCGGGCAAACGGATAGGCTCGTTTTCCGTGGCCGCGTTGACCCCCGCCGAGATCAGCGCCATCGACGCCGCCCACGTGTGGCACCCGTACAGCACGATCGGCGCCGAGGCGATGCCGCCCGTCGTCGCCGTCGGGGCGAGCGGGGCGTGGCTGACGCTGGTGAGCGAGGGCAGGCGCCTCGAGGTGCTCGACGCGATGAGCTCGTGGTGGACCGCGATCCACGGTCACGGGCATCCGTCTCTGGACTATGCGATCGCCTCACAGCTGTCGCGGATGAACCACGTGATGTTCGGCGGGCTCACCCACGAGCCGGCCGCCCGCCTGGCCCAGCTGCTCGTCGACATCACCCCCGACGGACTCGACACCGTCTTCTTCAGCGACTCCGGGTCGGTCTCCGTAGAGGTGGCGGTGAAGATGGCGCTGCAGTACCAGCGCAGCGCGGGGCGGCCCGACAAACACCGCTTGATGACGTGGCGCGGCGGCTACCACGGCGACACCTTCGCACCGATGAGCGTGTGCGATCCCGACGGTGGCATGCACTCGCTGTGGACCGACATCCTGGCCCGCCAGGTCTTCGCACCGCAGGTGCCTCGCGGCTACGACCCCGCGTACGTCGCCGCGTTCGAGGCGCAACTGGCCGAGCACGCCGACGAACTCGCGGCGGTCATCGTGGAGCCGGTGGTGCAGGGGGCAGGCGGCATGCGCTTCCACGACCCGCGCTACCTCACGGATCTGCGCGCCATATGTGACCGACATGGGGTGCTACTGATCTTCGACGAGATCGCCACCGGCTTCGGGCGCACCGGGACGCTGTTCGCCGCCGAACACGCGGGCGTCAGCCCGGACATCATGTGCGTCGGCAAGGCGCTCACCGGCGGCTACCTCACCTTGGCGGCCACGCTGTGCACCACCGAGATCGCACACACGATCAGCAGCCACGAGCCGGGCGCCCTGATGCACGGCCCGACCTTCATGGCCAATGCGCTCGCGTGCTCGGTGGCGGTGGCCTCCGTCGAGCTGCTGCTCGGCCAGGATTGGCGGACAACGGTTTCGGAAATCGAAAGGGGTCTGCGCGACGGCCTGGAGCCGGCACGCGGCCTACCGGGTGTGGCCGACGTCCGGGTGCTCGGCGCCATCGGCGTCATCGAGATGGCCGAACCGGTCGACGTGCCGGTCGCCACGGCCGCCGCGCTGGAACACGGGATCTGGCTGCGGCCGTTCCGCAACCTCGTCTACGCCATGCCGCCCTACATCTGTACGACGGGTGAGATCCGCCAGATCACCTCGGCGATGACCGCAGTCGCACGTGCACTAACCTGAACGGTGTTCAAGTCCGTCGAAGGAGCACCGTGACCCGCGTCGATCTGTCCCCACTGGCCTGGCTCAGCGACGTCGAGCGCGAGCGGACCGCGGCCGGACTGCGTCGATCACTGCGTGCCCGCCCGCCGGTGGGCGCCGAACTCGACCTCGCGTCCAACGACTACCTGGGTCTGTCCCAGCACCCCGACGTGATCGGTGGCGGCGTCGCCGCACTGCGCACGTGGGGTGCCGGTTCGTCGGGCTCCCGGCTGGTGACCGGCAACACCGAACTGCACGAAGGCTTCGAGTCCGCACTGGCCGACTTCGTCGGCGCGGAGTCTGCACTGGTGTTCTCGTCGGGATACACCGCCAACCTCGGCGCGGTGGTCGCGCTGTCCGGACCCGGGTCACTTCTGGTGTCCGACGCGTACACCCACGCATCGCTGGTCGACGCCTGCCGGTTGTCGCGGGCGCGGGTCGCGGTCACACCGCACCGCGACGTCGCAGCCGTCGAGACCGTGCTGTCGTCGCGCGACGAGAAGCGCGCGGTGGTGATCACCGACTCGGTCTTCAGCGCCGACGGTGATCTCGCCCCGCTGCGCGAACTGCACGACGTCTGCAGGAAACACGGCGCGCTGCTGATCGTCGACGAGGCGCACGGTCTCGGTGTGCGGGGCACAGGCGGCCGCGGGCTGCTCGACGAGGTCGGCCTCGCCGGAGCGCCCGACGTCGTGATGACCGTGACGATGTCCAAGGCGCTGGGCAGTCAGGGCGGCGCGGTGCTCGGGCCCGCAGCCGTGCGCGCTCACCTGATCGACGCCGCGCGGCCGTTCATTTTCGACACCGGGCTCGCGCCTGCCGCCGTCGGGGCGGCGTGGGCGGCCCTGCGCGTGCTGGCGGCCGAGCCGTGGCGCGCGCAGAACGTGCTGCGGTTCGCCAACGAACTTGCCGAGGTGTGCGACGTGGCCGACCGGCCGGAATCGGCTGTGGTGTCGGTGATTCTCGGGGCGCCGGAGGTGGCTTTGGCTGCCGCGACGGAGTGCCTCGACCGCGGCGTGCGAGTCGGCTGCTTCCGTCCGCCCACCGTGCCTGCGGGGACGTCGCGGCTGCGGCTCACCGCGCGGGCGTCGCTGTCGTCCGACGAGATGGCGTTGGCGCGCACGGTGCTCACGGAAGTGCTGTCGACGGTTCGCCGGTGAGCATTCTGGTCGTCACGGGCACCGACACCGGTGTGGGAAAGACCGTGGCCACCGCGGCCCTGGCATGTCATGCCCGCCTCGCAGGCATCGATGTCGCAGTGTGCAAACCCGTGCAGTCCGGGTCCGCCGACGGCGACGACGACCTCGCCGACGTCGGCAGGCTTGCCGGTGTCACCGAATTGCACGGTCTCGCAAGGCTTCCCGAGGCGTTGGCGCCCGCCGCGGCCGCCGAGCGGGCGGGAGTGCGGCTGCCGACGCGGGCCGAGCTGCAGGCGATGGTCACCGCGGTGGACCGGCCGGGCAGGTTGACCCTGGTCGAGGGCGCCGGGGGACTGCTCGTCGAAATCGGGGAGGGCGGCGTGACGCTGCGCGATCTCGCGGTGGATCTGGCGGCGCCGGTGATCGTCGTCGCCAGGGCCGCCTTGGGCACGCTGAACCATGTCGCGTTGACGCTCGAAGCGCTTGCCTCCCACAACGTGTGGTGCGCCGGCCTGATCGTCGGCGCTTGGCCGCGGCACCCCGGCGTCATCGAAACAGGCAACCGGGAGGTTCTGCCGACCATGGCACCGGTGCGTGCTGTATTGCCCGACGGCGCAGGCTCTTTCGCCGCACCGGAGTTCGAGTCGATGAGCTCGGAGGCGTTCGATCCCCACTGGGTTCGGGACCTGGTCGGCTGAGATGGTCCATTCCGTCGAACTGCTCTTCGACGACGACACCGACGCCGCGATGCGCCGCGTATGGGATGACCTGACCGATGCGGGAATACGCAGCCTCGCCACCTCGACGTCACCGAGCAACCGGCCGCACGTCACGCTGACGGTGGCGGACCGTATGGACGACGCTGTGGACGACGCGCTGCGCCCGCTGCTGCGACAGCTGCCGATGCCGTGCACGATCGGGGCGCCGATGCTGTTCGGCAGGGGACCGTTCGTCCTGGTGCGGCTGCTGATCCCGTCGGGGGAACTTCTGGCGCTGCAGGCCGCCGTCCACGAGGTCTGCCTGCCCCACATGTCGCCGGGCCCGCTACCGCACGCCGATCCCGGACACTGGACACCACACGTGACCATGGCGCGGCGGGTCAGAGGCGAGAGGCTCGCCGATGCGCTGTCTGTGCCGCGGATGTCGCGGGACCGGCGGGGAACCGCGGTGGCGCTGAGGCACTGGGACGGCAATGACCGCGTCGAGCACCCGATTGCGCCGTAGTCATTGCACACAGGGCTGTTCCAGGCGTGCGATCACAGCCCTGAACGCAGAATCGAGATGTCGAGCACGGTGGTGACGTCAGTCGGCTGCTCCGACAACCGGCCGCCGTGCGGCGATGCCGTCGACGAGGAGCGTCAGCCCGAAGGCGAACCGCTCGCCGGCATCGTCGGTGAGCACGGACCGATCCTCGGGTAGCTCGGCCCCGGCGGCGTCCCACTGCAGCCGCGACTGTTCGTCGGCGGCGAAGCCGAGCACGTAGTAGACGACGGTGCGGGCGGCCAGTTCGGCGTGTGCGGCTGTGACGCCCGCATCGGCCGCTGCGTCGCCCAGGTGTGCCACGATCCGCGTCATCGCCTGTGACTGGCCTGCCGCGAAGCTGGCCGAGACCAATTCGGCGCCGTCGGTGTGCGAGAGCAGCGCGTCGCGCAGCCTTCCGCACACACCCGCGATCCGCTGCCGCCAGTCGCCGGACACGTCGGCCACAGGCTCGAGGATGCGGTCGGCGATCGCGCCGAGCAGCTGCTGTTTGTTAGCGAAATGCCAGTACAGAGCACCGGGGGAGACGTTGAGCTCCCGGCCCAGCCTGCGCATTGTCAGATCGGCGATCCCGTAGTTGTCCAGGATCGCCGTCGCCGCATCCACCACGTCGCGTTTGTGCAGCTGCACCCCGCTACCATAACCTGAACGCCGTTCAAGTTTGAGAGAGGTGCAGTCGTTTGACCGACATCCTGACCGAGGCCCGCGAGCAGGTCCTCGAGCGAGGCGAGGGCCTGACGCAGGACCAGGTGCTGACCGTCCTGCAGCTGCCCGACGACCGCCTCGACGAGTTGCTCGCGCTGGCCCACGAGGTGCGGATGCGCTGGTGCGGTCCCGAGGTCGAGGTCGAGGGCATCATCAGCCTCAAGACCGGCGGCTGCCCCGAGGACTGTCACTTCTGCTCGCAGTCAGGGCTTTTCGCCTCCCCGGTGCGCAGTGCCTGGCTCGACATCCCCAGCCTGGTCGAGGCCGCCAAGCAGACCGCGAAGTCCGGTGCGACCGAGTTCTGCATCGTCGCCGCGGTGCGCGGACCCGACGAGCGTCTGCTCGCACAGGTCGCGGCGGGCATCGAGGCGATCCGCAACGAGGTCGACATCCAGATCGCGTGCTCGCTGGGCATGCTGACGGCCGAGCAGGTCGAGCGGCTCTCCGAGATGGGTGTGCACCGCTACAACCACAACCTCGAGACGGCCAAGTCGTTCTTCCCCGAGGTCGTCACCACCCACACCTGGGACGAGCGCTGGGACACCCTCCTGATGGTGCGCGAGGCAGGCATGGAGGTCTGCTGCGGCGGCATCCTCGGCATGGGCGAGACGCTCGAGCAGCGCGCCGAATTCGCGGCCAACCTCGCCGAACTCGATCCCCACGAGGTGCCGCTCAACTTCCTCAACCCGCGCCCGGGCACGCCGTTCGGCGACCTCGACGTGCTGCCCGCGAGCGAGGCCCTCAAGGCCGTCGCGGCGTTCCGGCTCGCGCTGCCGCGCACGATGCTGCGCTTCGCGGGCGGGCGTGAGATCACGCTCGGCGACCTCGGCGCCAAGCAGGGCATCCTCGGCGGGATCAACGCCGTCATCGTCGGTAACTACCTGACGACGCTCGGCCGTCCCGCCGAATCGGACCTCGAGCTGCTCGACGATCTGCAGATGCCGATCAAGGCGCTCAACGCCACCATTTAGCGGTGACTTCACCGATGGGGACCGCCAAGTTCAACGTCTACACTGGCGAACCCGCAGGCGGTGCCGTGCCGACTGCGGCTCAACTCGGGCTCGAGCCACCACGGTTCTGCGCGGAATGCGGCAGGCGGATGGTGGTGCAGGTGCGCCCCGACGGGTGGTCGGCGAAGTGTTCCCGGCACGGCACACAGGACTCGAAGGATCTCGACAAACGATGAGTGAGGCCGCGCACGCGAGGAGCGAAATGGTCGCTGTCCCACCGCGGATTTCGCGCGGTCGTGCCGCTGTGACGGTGGTCGTCGGCTTGACGCTGGCCGGCGCTGCGGTCGGCGCCCTGTGGGGCTGGATCGCGCCGCCCATCCACGGCGTCATCGCATTGACCAAGAGCGGCGACCGCGTGCACGCCGGCCTCGGCGCGGAAACCGACAACTTCTTCACCGCGGCGTTCCTGTTCGTGGGACTTCTCGTGGTGCTCGCCGTGGTGGCCGCTGTGCTGGTGTGGCAGTGGCGTCCCCACCGCGGGCCGACGCTGTGTGCCGCACTGTCGCTCGGCTCGGCGGCGGCCGTCGGTGCGGCCGCGGGCGTGGGCTGGCTCATCGTGCGGGCCCGCTACGACGTCATCGACATCGGCGCCGCGCCGATCTCGCCCGAGCACCGCGTGGTCTATGTGACGGAGGCGCCGTCGGTGTTCTTCGCGACCTCGGGTTGGGTGATCGTCACGTCGATTCTTTTCCCGGTCGCGATGGCGGCGCTCGTCTACTCGATGATCGCGGTCTCGTCGTCACGCGACGACCTGGGCGCCTGGCCCCCCGAGGAGCAGGTGCTGCCGCCGCCGGTCGCAGTCGGCGACATGCTGCCCTCGGCAGGCTCGAACAGTTCGACGGGGTTCCCGTCGGGGTCCTCGACCTGAATCTGGCGACCACCCGGCCCCGACTCGATCGAGTTGCGAAACGACACTCCGCGCGCGCCCAGCGACGCGACGCACGACTCGAGGTCGGAAACCTGGAGCACGATCCGGTTCGAACCGCCGGGCTGTTGGCGGATCCCACCGGGCAGCGGTCTGGCGCCCGAGCTGTCGGGCCCGCTCAGCTACAGCGCCAGCCCGTCTTTGGCGATGCTCGCGAAGGCGGGACCGGGGCGCATCACCTCGCTGAATCCGAAGGCCTGGATGTAGAACGCGACCGCGCGGTCGACATCGGTGACCTGGTACCGGACGGCGCCTGCCTGGATATCGGTCATGTCCCCAGGGTGTCGCGAACCGCGGAGCCTGTATTGGACGAAATTGACCTATGCGGTGAGGGCGACGTGATCGTCCTTCGTTGCCGTGCGCGCGCGGAGGTGGTACTGAGCAGGGGTCATGCCGGCGAAGGCGTGGAAGTCGCGGATCATGTGCGACTGGTCGGCGTACCCGCACTCAGCCGCGAACTGCGACCATCGCGGCGTCCGATCGATGTTGATCCGGGTCACCGCGACGTGGAATCGGCGTACCCGCGCAAACGATTTCGGCGTCATGCCGACTTCGGTGGTGAACTGTCTGATGAAGGCACGATGGCTCAACCCCGTGCGCTCGGCGAGCGTCCCGATCATGGGTTGCGACATCCCCGGCGCGAGCGCTGCCACTGCCGTAGCCAGTGCCGCATGGGGAACGCGGTCTGGAGAGAGCCTCGCCGTCAGCTCCACTTCGACCAGGCTGAATCGCTCTGCGTCGGACGACGCTTCGCACACCCGTGCCCGCAAGGTGTCCACCCCCGTGGTCCAGAGCTGTTCGAGTTCGACATGGGTATCGACGAGCTCATGAAGAGGTACGCCGAGCACCGCGCGGGCGCCGCCCGGCTTGAAGTGCACACCGAGCATCGAATGGTGACGGCTGGCGTCGATGTCGAAAGCCCGGCTGTACGGTCCGGACACAACGGGGCCGTGGAGTCGCACGTCTTTGTTGTGGCCCAACGGGTCACACACCTGAATTCCGTTGTCGTGCAGATTCAAGACGAGTTCGGTCGTGCCGCCGGGCAGTATCCGCTCAGCGGAGTGCGTCGGCCCGTCGGTCATGCACCAGAGGTACTCGACGAAGTCGCAGAGTGGATATGAAGGCGTGTAGCGGGTGTAGTACATCGAGGCTCCCGTGAGCCACGGTACTCCCGCCGGTCACAGCGGACGGCGTTCTACCGTCCGCCCCGTGGCGACCCTCGCCGCGATCCGCACCAGCCGTGCCATACCCATGTAGGTCATGGGATTCAGCATCGTCGGCCACTTGGTGCGAACGATGTTCTCGCTCAATGGTTTTCCGTTGAAGCGGTCGGTGAGCCAGCGCAACGTCATCGGCGCCGACAGCGGGTGAAGCGACAGGTGCTCGCTGAAGGTGTCGCGGTGATAGGTCACCGACGCGCCGCCCGACTGGTAGGTCTCGGTCAGCTCGTCGATGTCGTCGACGGAGACGATCGGGTCGTGCACCGCCTGCACGATCAGCACCGGCGGGGTGGGCACGGTGGTGCCGAGCTTGATGCTGTCGAAGACGCGCTGCACCTCGGGCATGCCGAGGATCTGCTCGAGCGGCTGATCGACGAGCTTGCCCATGTCCATGCCGATCAGGCGCAGGACGGCGTGCGCCGTCGTCATCTGCTCGGCGCGCAGCAGCATCGCCTTGCCGGTGTCGGTGGCGTGTTCCTGGATGACCCGGTCGAGGTCCGGATAGGCGTGCGTGAGTGCGGCGACCACCATGGCGGGCAAGCCGGAGAAGAAACCGCCGTTGAGGCGGCGGAACGCGTGGCCGAGGTCGGCGACGGGTGATCCGAGCACGGCGCCGACGATGTTCAGCTCGGGTGCGTACGAGCCGGCCATCTCGGCCGCCCACGCGGTGGCCAGGCCGCCGCCGGAGTATCCCCACAGCCCGATCGGCGCGGCGGACGACAGGCCGAGCGAATCGGTGCTCAGCGCGGCGCGCAGCCCGTCGAGGATGCGGTATCCCGGCTCGTACGGCGTGCCCCACGCGCCCTTGGTGCCCTCGTGATCGGGTACCGAGACCGCCCAGCCCTCGGCGAGGGCCGCTGCGATGAGAAGGAATTCGAACTGTGCCAGCGCGCCGGGCGCCAGCGAGCGCCTGCGCAACGCGTACGACGGGAAACAGCGCGAGGTCACGGCGTCGATGGCGCACTGGTAGGACACCACGGGGCAGACCCGTTCCGGGCCGCGTTCGGCTGGCGCGATCACGGTGGTGACGCTCGCTTCGGGCTCGCCGTTCATGTCGGTGGTCCGGTACAGCAGCTGGGTGGCGGTGAACTTCTGCGGGATCAGCCCGAGGAATGCCACCTCGACGTCGCGGCTGCGCAGTACGGTTCCCGGCGCGGCGTGGCCGAAGCCCTGCGGCGGCTCGTAGAACGGGTCGTCCTTGGGCAGCTTCGGGCGTGCGCCGCGCTCGATGTCCTGATGCGGAACGGTGCCGATCCACTCGGCCGTGGCGGCGGGTGCGACGTTGCCCAAGTCCATCGGGACATTGTTGCTTAAGAGACCTCTAAGAAGCCAATCGCCTCGCCGATGGTCAGCCTGGCGGCCGCAGCGCCGCGAACTCGTCGGTGACGCGGTAGCCGGAGTCGGTGAAGCGATACAGGGCGGCGGGCCTGCCGCCACTGCGGCCCGAGCGCGCGGTGGTGCCCGTGGGTGTGATGACGCCGCGCCTGCCGAGCACCCGCTGCAGGTTCGTCGCGTCGACCGGATGGCCAAGCGCGGCGCCGTAGATGTCCCGCAACGTCGAGAGCGCGAACTCCGTTGGCGCCAAGGCGAACCCGATGTTCGTATATGACATCTTGGCGACCAGCCGGGTGCGGGCGTGTTCGACCATCGGGCCGTGGTCGAAGGCCATCGGTGGCAGTGCGTTGACCGGATGCCATCTGGTGTCGGGCGGCAACTCCGGGGTGGCGGGGGAGGGCACGAGGCCGAGGAACGTGGACGCGATGGTGCGGTCGCCGGGCACGCGGTTCGGGTCGGAGAACACCGCGAGCTGCTCGAGGTGAGCTAACTCACGAAGGTCGACCTTCTCGGCGAGTTGTCGCCGAACTGAACTGGTCATGTCCTCGTCATGGCGCAGCTGCCCGCCGGGCAGCGCCCACGCGCCCCTCTGAGGCTCGCGTGCCCGTTCCCACAGCAGCACGCTGAGCTGCGGGTTTCTCGAACCCAGCTGCCGAACTTGAAAGACGACGGCCAGCACTTCGTGTGCAGTGCTACGATTAGCCATGTTTTCGATCATAAGTCGAAAACCTACCGTAAGCGAGGAGAGCGCCATGACGGTGTTGGACGAGCGGATCGTCAACGGTCCGAACGGCTATTCCGGCGTCGACGGAGACGAGGAGTGGGCCGCCGAGGTCCGGCGCCTCGCCGATCTGCGCGGCGCCACCCTGCTGGCGCACAACTACCAGCTGCCAGCGATCCAGGACGTCGCCGACCATGTCGGCGACTCGTTGGCGCTGTCGCGGATCGCCGCCGACGTGGCCGAGGACACCATCGTCTTCTGCGGTGTGCACTTCATGGCCGAGACCGCCAAGATCCTCTCCCCGGACAAGACCGTCCTGATCCCCGATCAGCGCGCGGGCTGCTCGCTTGCCGATTCGATCACCGCCGACGAGCTGCGCGCATGGAAGGCCGAATTCCCCGGCGCGGTCGTCGTGTCGTACGTGAACACCACGGCGGCGGTGAAGGCGGAGACCGACATCTGCTGCACGTCGTCCAACGCGGTCGAGGTGGTGGCCTCCATCCCGGCAGACCGCGATGTGCTGTTCTGCCCCGACCAGTTTCTCGGCGCGCACGTCCGGCGCGTCACCGGCCGCGAGAACCTGCACATCTGGGCCGGTGAATGCCACGTCCACGCCGGGATCAACGGCGACGAGCTCGCCGAGAAGGCGCTGTCGCACCCGGACGCCGAGCTCTACGTCCATCCTGAATGTGGTTGTGCGACTTCGGCTCTCTATCTTGCAGGCGAGGGCGCGTTTCCCGAGGACCGGGTGAAGATCCTCTCCACGGGCGGCATGCTCGACGCGGCCCGCGACACCCGGGCGCGCCAGGTCCTGGTCGCCACCGAGGTCGGGATGCTGCACCAGTTGCGCCGCGCCGCGCCCGAAGTCGACTTCCGTGCCGTCAACGACCGGGCCTCCTGCAAGTACATGAAGATGATCACCCCTGCCGCGCTGCTGCGCTGCCTGATCGAGGGCGCCGACGAAGTCGACGTCGACCCGGACGTCGCGAGCCGCGCGCGAGCCAGCGTGCAGCGGATGATCGAGATCGGCACTCCCGGCGGCGGTGAATGATGTGGCATCAGCGCGCCGACGTGGTGGTCGTCGGCACCGGCGTGGCAGGTCTGGTCGCCGCGCTGGCGGCGCATCGACGCGGCCGCACGGTCGTCGTCCTCAGCAAGGCGGCGGACACGGCGACGTTCTACGCGCAGGGCGGTATCGCCGTGGTGTTGCCCGACACCGACGACTCGATCGAGGCCCACGTCGCTGACACGGTGGCCGCCGGCGCGGGACTGTGTGACCCGCAGGCTGTCCGGTCCATCGTGGGCGACGGCTACCGCGCCGTCCGCGAACTGGTCGACGACGGAGCGCGTTTCGACGAAGCCGAACCCGGCCGCTGGTCACTGACGAGGGAAGGCGGCCATTCGCGACGCCGCATCATCCATTCCGGCGGGGACGCAACGGGAGCGGAGGTCCAGCGCGCGCTGGACCACGCCGCGGCGACCCTCGACATCCGTCGCAATCACGTCGCTCTCGAAGTGCTCCAGGCCGACGGCGCGGTGACCGGTCTGCTTGTCCTCAACGAAGACGGTGCGGGCATCGTGCACGCGCCGTCGGTGGTCCTCGCGACGGGCGGTCTCGGTCACCTCTACTCGGCGACGACGAACCCCGAGGGTTCGACCGGTGACGGTGTGGCACTGGCCCTATGGGCCGGCGTGCCGATCAGCGACATCGAATTCGTGCAGTTCCATCCGACCATGCTGTTCGACGGCAACGCGGGCGGGCGTCGCCCGCTGATCACGGAGGCTGTCCGCGGTGAGGGCGGCATTCTGGTCGACCGGCGCGGCAATTCGATCACCGCGGGCGTGCATCCGATGGGCGATCTCGCTCCGCGGGATGTCGTCGCGGGTGCCATCGACGCCCGGCTTCGAGAGACCGGCGACCCCTGCGCGTATCTCGACGCCCGCGGGATCGCCGACTTCGACCGGCGCTTCCCGACGGTGACCGCGGCATGTCTTGCGGCGGGCATCGACCCTGCCCGCCAACCGATCCCGGTTGTGCCCGGCGCACAT
>DATEIG010000204.1:0-10305 GCA_035279185.1 Mycobacterium sp. | reverse complement strand
GGCCCAGTAATGTGCGACCCATGACGACCGAGTCGACAGCTTCCCCCGCCCAGCAGATCGCCGCCGGTTACGCCGTCGAGGGGCAGGCGCTTGACCTGGGCAGTGTCGTGGTTGACGGCGCCGTAGATCCTGCTGCGCAGGTGCGGATTCCATTGGCGACCGTCAACCGGCACGGCCTCGTCGCGGGCGCTACCGGCACGGGTAAGACGAAGTCGCTGCAGGTGCTCGCCGAGCAACTCTCCGCCGCAGGCGTTCCCGTGGTGATGGCCGACGTGAAGGGCGACCTGTCGGGTCTGTCCCGGCCGGGCGAAGCAGGCGACAAGACGACGCAGCGCGCCACCGACACCGGAGACGACTGGACGCCGACAGCCTTTCCCGTCGAGTTCCTGTCTCTGGGGACCTCCGGTATCGGCGTGCCGGTGCGCGCCACCATCTCCAGCTTCGGGCCGATCCTGCTGTCAAAGGTGCTCGGCCTCAACGCCACTCAGGAGTCGACGCTCGGACTGATCTTCCACTGGGCCGATCAGAAGGGTCTGTCGCTGCTGGACCTCAAAGATCTGCGTGCGGTCATCCAGTTTCTCACCAGCGACGAGGGCAAGCCGGAGCTGAAGGCGCTCGGCGCCGTGTCGTCGACGACCGCCGGCGTCATCCTGCGCGCGCTGGTCAATCTCGAAGCCGAGGGCGCCGACACCTTCTTCGGTGAACCCGAACTCGAGCCGAAAGACCTGCTGCGCCTTGACCCGCAGGGCCGCGGCATCATCAGCCTTCTCGAGCTCGGCAACCAGGCCGCGAGGCCCGTGATGTTCTCGACGTTCCTGATGTGGGTGCTGGCCGACCTTTTCACGACGCTGCCCGAGGTCGGCGACGTCGACAAGCCCAAGCTGGTGTTCTTCTTCGACGAGGCTCACCTGCTGTTCACCGACGCCTCGAAGGCGTTCCTCGAGCAGGTCGAGCAGACCGTCAAGCTGATCAGGTCGAAAGGCGTCGGCGTGTTCTTCTGCACACAGCTGCCCACCGACGTGCCCAACGATGTGCTCAGCCAGCTTGGTGCGCGTATCCAACACGCGCTGCGCGCGTTCACTCCCGATGATCAGAAGGCGCTGTCGAAAACCGTTCGCACGTACCCGAAAACGAAGGTGTACGACCTGGAGTCGGCGCTGACGTCGCTCGGCATCGGTGAGGCGATCGTCACGGTGTTGTCGGAGAAGGGCGCACCGACCCCCGTCGCGTGGACCCGCATGCGTGCCCCGCGTTCCCTGATGGACACCATCGGACCCGACGCGATCAAAGCCGCTGCGCAGGCCAGCCCGCTGCAGGCCGAATACGGCCAGACAATCGACCGGGAGTCGGCCTACGAGCGGCTCAACGCGCGACTCGCACCGCCGCCCGAGCAGCAGCCTGCGAATGACCCGTCGCTCCCGCCGCCTGTCTACGTGCCGCCCGCCCCTGCGGAAGCCCAAGGCACCAGCACGGCGAAGAAGGCCGTCGAACCCGGCATGTTCGACAAGATGATGAGCAGCCCGGCGTTCAAGAGCGCGATGCGGTCGGCGGGCACGGTCATCGGCCGCGAGATCACCCGAAGCATCTTCGGCACCGGCCGTCGCCGCCGCTGAGACCCGCCACTGCCGCTGAGAGCCGCCGCGAGACGAGATCCGCGCAGGGAAAATGCGAGTGCGGGCCTGCTGGAATAGCGTTTCGCGACGAGAAGGCTAGTCGCCGCCCAGCTTCTTGTAGACGGCGCCGACGATCGGGCTGACGATCGCACGCGGGGCGTAGCCGCTGGCCACCGACATCGCCTTCGACGTCACACCGGGCACCACCCGCATCTTGTTGCGCTCCAACGCATCCAGCGACAACTTTGCGGTGTACTCGGTCGAAATCCACAAGAAATCGGGGATCAGCTTCTCCACCAATGACTGCTCGTGCTCGGCGGGCAGCGTCTCGCGCACCGGCCCCGGCGCCAGCACCGTGACGTTCACTCCGGCACGCTTGAGCTCGCCGCGCAGTGACTCGCTGAACGTGTTGACGAACGCCTTCGTCGCCGCGTACGTCGAATTGTTCGGAATCGGCGAATTACCGGCCGCCGAACCGGAAATGAGGATCCCACCCGCACCGCGCTCGACCATCCCCGGCAGCACTGCGAGCACAAGATCATGCACGCCAAGCACATTCAGCTGTACCTGGGCCTTCTCGTCGGCCGGATCGAGCTTCGACACCGGCCCGAAGGTGGCGGTTCCGGCGTTGGCGCACAGGATCGAGATCTCGCGGCCCGCCAACTCCTCGGCCAGCTTGGTCCGCTCGCCCGGGTCGGCGAGGTCGACCGGCCGCACCTCGACGACCACGCCGTACTCCGCGGTGATGCGCTCGGCGAGCGCGTTGAGCACGTCTTCGCGCCGTGCGGTGATGATCAGGTGGTGCCCTCGCGCCGCGAGCTCGATGGCCAGGGCTTCGCCGATGTTCTGCGAGGCGCCGGTGACGACGGCCCGGGCATCGGGGCTGGGTGCGGGTACTGCCATGGGCCGGACTATATCGTGGGCGCTCGTGAGCGAAACGCGGCCGCCCGAGCAAACCGCACGGCGGTCGCAGGTCGTTGCCTGGGGCTTGTGGGACGTCGGCGCTACCGGTGTGAACGCGATCGTCATCACGTTCGTCTTCTCGGTGTATCTCACGAGCGCCGTCGGCAGCGGGCTCCCCGGTTCGACGACGCCGCAGAGCTGGTTGTTCCGTGCGCTGGCGGCCTCGGGCCTCGTGGTGGCGCTGCTGGCGCCCGTCACCGGCGTCTGGGTCGACGCGCCCTGGCGACGCCGCAAGGTGCTGGCGCTGCTGACCGCTGTCGTGGTGGCGCTGACCGCGTCGATGAGCCTGGTGCGCGACGACTACCACTATCTGTGGATCGGCCTGACGCTGCTGGCCTGCACGGCCGCGTGCAGCGAGCTGTCGACCGTGCCGTACAACGCGATGCTGCGCCAGCTCTCGACGCCGCAGACCTCCGGCCGTATCTCCGGATTCGGTTCGGGCATGGGCTATTTCGGCAGTGTGATGCTGCTGCTCATCGTCTATGTGACACTCATCGCCGGCGACGGCGACACCCGGGGCCTGTTGGGAATCCCGGCCGCCGACGGCCAGAATGTGCGAGCCGCGATGCTCGTGGCCGCCGTGTGGTTCGCGGTGTTCGCGTTGCCCATCTTCATCGCCGTGCCCTCCCCGCCGCACACACCCGGAGACCCGCGTGAGCGCGTCGGCTTCATCGGCGCCTACCGCCAACTCAAGACCGAGATCGTCGGCGAATGGCGGCGCGACCACAACGTCGTCTACTACCTCGTGGCCAGCGCGGTCTTTCGCGACGCGTTGACCGGGATCTTCACCTTCGGCGCGGTGCTCGGCGTCAGCGCCTACGGCATATCGGACGCCAATGTGCTGCTGTTCGGGGTCAGCGCGAGTGTCATCGCCGCGCTCGGTGCGTTCCTCGGCGGCATCGTCGACGACAGGATCGGCTCCAAGCCGGTCATCCTCGGCTCACTGGCCTCGTTGACCGTGATCGCGGTGGTGCTGTGGTCATTGTCAGGTCCGCTGGCCTTCTGGATCTGCGGGCTGGCGCTCTGCCTGTTCGTCGGGCCGACGCAGTCCTCGGCGCGCACCCTCATGCTGCGCATGTCGGCCGACGGCAAGGAGGGCGTGACGTTCGGGCTTTACACCACGACAGGACGGGCGGTGTCGTTCCTCGCGCCGTTCCTCATCTCGGTGTTCATCGACTGGTTCGGCACGGTTCGTGCGGGCATCGGCGGCCTGATGGTGGTGCTCGTCGCGGGCATGGTGATGATGGCCCTGGTGCACGCGCCGCACCGGGCCGCCGATCGCTAGCGCGTCGCGGTGCAGATCGTCAGGCCGTTGCCGGTGTTGGACTGCACCTGAACGCCGTTGACGCTCACCGTGCACGTGACGGTTCGGCCCACGTTGATGATCGTCAGGCTCGCCGAATCCTCCGCCGGACTGGGCAGTTCGACCTGCTTGGTCCACGGCAGCACCACGTTGAACTCGGTCTGGAGCACGCTGCCGGTGTCGACGTAGGTGATGTTGATGGCCCTGCCGGTGCCGGCGACGTCGTACACCACCGTCTCGGTGGCGCCGGGAGCCGCTGACTCGCTGGGCGGGGTGGTGGTCGGGGTGGACGGCGTCGGCACGGGCACGATCGGCGGGAGCGGTCGAAGCGTCGTGGTCGTCGTCGGTGTGCGCGACGTCGTCGTCGTCGGTTCGGGCATCGGCGGCGGCGCGACGACGGTGTCCTGTCTCGAACTGTTGACGACGACGAGGGCGATCACCAGCCCGACGACCAGCAACACCGCCAGCGCGGCGGCCAGCCAGAGCCACCGCGGTGACTTCGACTTGGGCGGACCTTCCGGCGGCTCACCGGGAGGGTAGGGCGGACCGTACTGGCCGGTCGCGTACTGACTGGTGCCGTAGGGGTCGTAGCCGGGGGGCGGATACGGCGGCAGCTGGCGGGTCGGGTCGGGCGCCTGCGGCGCCTGGTAAGTGGGACCGTACGGCGACTGACCGGCGTATGCCGGGTCGACGTAACCCGGATAGCTGGGACCCAGAGGTTGAGTCGGGTCGGGTCCGTCGCCCCGTGGCGTATTCGTCATACCCACCTCATGGCTGCAGGGTACCTGCGTCACCCTCGGCGATCGGCGGCCAGCTGTAAGCACCCTGCTTAGCCGGTCGATCATGGCAAGCTGATGTCGATGGCAGAGACCGTGCGCACCAACTACGGCGCGTCGCTGTCGCCCGACGCGACGGCGTTCGCGCACCTCGTCGACGACGGTGGATACCCCAGGGCGGTACAGCGATTCCTCCGCGGGTGGCGGGCCAGTTCGTCGCGAGACGTCGAGCTGCCCGTCGAGGGTCCGGTCAACCGGGTCATGCATTCCGCGGACGGACACTGGCTGGCGTGCGAGGTTGCCCCGGAAGGCGGCAGCCGCAGCCAGATCTGGGTCGTCACCACCGATCCCGACGACCGGGCGGCCCGCCGGATCGACACGTGGCCCGCGGGCGCACCGGAGGGCACGGCCGAGTTGATCGGTTGGGACGGCACTCGGGTCGCGGCCATTCTCACCGGCGACGACGGCGTCGGCAGTTCATGTCTGATCGATCCGGCCGACGGCACCGCGACGGTCCTCGACCGCCGCTCGGGCGGCCGGCTGGTGGACGCGTGGGCGGGCGCGGCACTCATCCGCGTCGGGCCGCGTGGCTATCGCGACCTGATCCTGCTTCGCGCCCAGACCGAAATCGCCTTGCTGCCTTACGATCCGGGCTCGACCACCGACACCGGCGTGATCCTCGACGACCAGAGCCCGCGTCGCTTGCGGTCCGGTCTGGAGGGGGAGACGTTCGACCTGTACCAGCCCGCCACGGTCTACGGTCCCGACAGCACGAACGGCTATGTGCGGGCGCTGATCCGCAGCGAGAACGGCGCCGACCACGCCCGCCTCCTCGAGGTGACGTCGAGTCCCGACGGCGTCTCCTACCAGGTGATCGCCGAGCGGCCCGGATACGAACTCGACGAGTTCGTCGTCAGCGACGACCTGTCCACCGTGGCACTGTTGTGGAACATCAACGGCGCCAGCGAATTACAGATCCTCGAGTACGCCGACAACACCCTCTACGATCCGATTCCGCTGCCCGGCATGGTGGCCAGCGAACTGAGTATCAGCGCGGGCGGGTCGATGGTGGCGATGACCGTCGAGGGTCCCGACATACCGCGCACGGTGGAACTCGTCGATCCGCGAACTCGCGAATGGGAGCGCATCGACCGCGAGCCCAGCAGTGGCCCGCTGTCCGCCGAGCCGACCCTGGAGACCATCGTCGCGCGCGACGGATTGCAGTTCAGCGGCTGGCTGTTTCGTCCGCCGGCCGGGGTCGAGTCGATCGGGGCGATGATGTTCCTGCACGGCGGGCCGGAAGGCCAGGGCAGGCCCGGTTACAACGAGTTCTTCCCACCGCTGCTGGAGGCGGGGATCACGGTGTTCCTGCCGAACGTGCGGGGATCGGGCGGATTCGGCCGGTCCTTCATGCACGCCGACGACAGAGAAAAGCGCTTCGCCGCTATCGACGACGTCGCCGACGCGGCGTTGTTCCTCGTCGCCAAGGACCTGGTCCCCGCCGACCGCATCGCCTGCTGCGGTTGGTCGTACGGCGGGTATCTGACCCAGGCCGCGCTCGCATTCCACCCGCAGTTGTTCGCCGTGGGCATCAGCATCTGCGGTATGAGCGACCTCAACACGTGGTACCGCAACACCGAACCGTGGATCGCCGCGGCCGCGTACCCGAAGTACGGCCATCCCGTGAGTGATCGCGAACTGCTCGACCAGCTTTCGCCTTTGCTCCGCGCGCACGCGATCACTGCCCCGCTGCTGCTCGTCCACGGCCTCAACGACACCAACGTGCCGCCGACCGAGTCCCACCAGATGTACGACGCTTTGCGGGGACTGGACCGCCGCGTCGAGCAACTGCTGTTCGACGACGACGGCCACGAGATCGACAAACGCGAGAACCGTGCCGTGCTGGTCAGAGAGATGTGCGAATGGCTCACGACGACCTTCTCGCAACGGTCACATATCTGAACGACTCAAGATCACTTCCGAGCGTTTACTGGAATTGTCAGCTGGGTAAAACCCTCCTGCGCCACTGGGGCGCCTAACAGGAGGAGGCCAGCATGCGTGGTGGCGGAATTCTCGGCGTAATCGTGTTGATCTGGTTGCTGATCGGTGTGGTCGCAGCCTATCAGCGTGACTACTTCAAGACCGATGAAAGCAATTGCGCCACAGCGGGCACCATCGCGTTGACGGTCGTTGCCGGACCGTTGAACTACGCGGGGGCAAACCCGAAAGTGACGGATTGCAACGTGAAACTGCCGGAGCCCAGCCAGTAACAAGCGGTTCCAACACTATTCAGTGGATCGAATGGAGTGAGCAATGATCGTCCTTGGAGTGATCCTTCTTATCCTCGGGATCCTGTTCGGGATTTCGATACTTACCTACATCGGCGTCGTGCTGATCGTGATCGGCGCGGTGTTCTGGATTCTCGGCTCTACCGGTCGCGCCGTCGGCGGCCGTAGACGCTGGTACTAGCTACTGACGCCTAGCGCCACTTCGGCCGGCCAGGGACAGGGCCGCGATCGTCATCTCCCGCAGGATGGCGCGCGAACCGACCACCGTTCCTTGGCCGGCCGTTTTGGCTGTGGACGGCCGGACGCTGTGAGGCGTTGAATTCAACAGCCCGAAGACGGCGTGCGCCATCAGGCGCGCATCGGCTTCGTTGTCGGCGCGGTCCAGTTGACGCAGAACGTCGACCCAGATTTCGACGTACTGCCGCTGCGCCTTGCGAACCTGCCGCTTCGCGGGTTCGGGCAGATAACCCAGATCGCGGTCCTGGATGCGGATGAGGTCGGACTCGTTGAGTGCGAAATCCAAATGGAAGTCGATCAATCCGTCCAGGGCGGCCTCGGCATCGGCGGCGTCGGCGACCACGGACCTTGCGCCTGCGAGCAGCCGGGTGCTGATGCCGACCAGGAGTTCGACGAGCAACGCTTCCTTGTTGGGGAAGTGCCGGTAGATCGCAGGACCGCTCACACCGACCGCGGCGCCGATGTCCTCCAGGCGGACCGCGAGGAAGCCCCGCTCGGCGACCAGCCGTTCGGCGGCCGCGATCAACTGGTCGCGGCGGTCGGACTTCGCCCTGCTCCGACTGGTTCCCGCCGGTGCAGAAGCAGAGCTGCGAGCCGACAGAGCCATCGCGCTACCTCCGTTCCGGCTGGTGGACATCTCGGTTAATGGTGACTAACATGCTACGCAGTTAGTCGTCATTAACTCAACCGAAACGGCAGCACCGATGACTTCAACGCTCCAGTCGAGCCGCGAGCAGCATCTCGCGCTCGTGGCGCAGCTGCGGGAGAAGATGGCCGTCGCAGCGCTCGGCGGCTCCGCCAAGTCGCGCGAACGTCATGTCAGCCGCGGCAAGCTGCTGCCGAGGGATCGCGTCGACGGGCTCCTCGACCCCGGAAGCCCGCTACTCGAAGTGGCGCCGCTGGCCGCCGACGGCATGTACGACGACGAGTGCCCCGGCGCCGGGATGATCGTCGGCATCGGCCGGGTGTCGGGCCGCGAGTGCATGATCGTGGCCAACGACGCGACCGTCAAAGGCGGTACGTACTACCCGGTTACGGTGAAGAAGCACCTGCGCGCCCAGGAGATCGCCCGCCAGAACCGGCTGCCGTGCATCTACCTCGTCGACTCCGGCGGCGCGTTCCTGCCGCGCCAAGACGAGGTCTTCCCCGACCGCGAGCATTTCGGACGCATCTTCTACAACCAGGCGACGATGAGCGCCGAAGGCATTCCACAGATCGCGGCCGTGCTCGGTTCGTGCACGGCAGGCGGCGCCTACGTACCCGCCATGAGCGACGAGGCGGTCATCGTCCGCAACCAGGGCACCATCTTCCTCGGCGGCCCACCGCTGGTGAAGGCCGCGACAGGTGAGGTCGTCACCGCAGAGGAACTCGGCGGCGGCGACCTGCATTCGAAGACCTCGGGCGTGACCGACCACCTCGCCGACGACGACCGCGATGCGCTGCGCATCGTGCGGCGGATCGTCTCGACGCTGGGGCCGCGCCTCGACCCGCCTTGGGAGGTACGTCCGACGGTGGATCCGGTGGCCGACCAGACCGAGCTGTACGACGTCGTCCCCCTCGACGCGCGGGTGCCCTATGACGTACGCGAGGTCATCACCCGCGTGGTCGACGGTGGCGAGTTCGCCGAGTTCAAAGCCGAATACGGGTCGACGCTCGTCACCGGCTTCGCCCGCATCCACGGTCATCCCGTCGGGATCATCGCCAACAACGGTGTGCTGTTCTCCGAATCGGCCATGAAGGGCGCACATTTCATCGAGCTGTGCGACAAGCGGATGGTGCCGCTGCTGTTCCTGCAGAACATCTCCGGCTTCATGGTCGGCCGTGACTACGAGGCGGGCGGCATCGCCAAGCACGGCGCCAAGATGGTGACCGCTGTGGCCTGCGCGCGGGTTCCGAAGCTGACCGTCGTCATCGGCGGCTCCTACGGCGCGGGCAACTACTCGATGTGCGGACGGGCGTATTCGCCGCGCTTCCTGTGGATGTGGCCCAACGCCAGGATCTCGGTGATGGGTGGCGAGCAGGCGGCGTCGGTGCTGGCAACCGTGCGGGGTGAGATGACGCCCGACGAGGAAGAAAGGTTCAAGGCGCCGATCCGCGAGCAGTACGAGAGCCAGGGCAACCCCTACTACTCGACTGCGCGGCTGTGGGACGACGGCGTGATCGATCCCGCCGACACCAGAACCGTACTGGGGCTGGCGCTTTCGGTGGTCGCGCAGGCGCCGGTCGAACCGGTCTCCTACGGCGTCTTCCGGATGTGAGTGCATGATGAACACCTTCGACACTGTCCTCGTCGCCAATCGTGGCGAGATCGCCGTCCGCGTCATCCGCACGTTGCGCGAGATGGGGATCCGGTCGGTCGCCGTCTTCAGTGATGCCGATGCGGGTGCGCGACATGTCGCCGAAGCCGACGTCGCGGTGAACATCGGACCCGCGCCCGCGCGGCAGAGCTATCTGAACATCGACGCCGTTGTCACCGCCGCGCGCCGCACGGGAGCGCAGGCCGTCCACCCCGGCTACGGGTTCCTCTCGGAGAACGCCGAATTCGCCGCCGCGCTGGAGGCTGCGGGCATCGTGTTCATCGGCCCGCCTGCCACAGCCATCCAGACCATGGGCGACAAGATCACCGCCAAGACGACGGTGTCGGCCTTCGGTGTTCCGGTGGTCCCCGGCATCGCGCGGCCGGGTCTGACCGACGATGAATTGACCGCCGCCGCAGGCGATATCGGGTATCCGGTGTTGGTGAAGCCGTCGGCAGGAGGCGGCGGCAAGGGCATGCGGGTCGTGCACGAACCCTCCGAGTTGCCCGCCGCGCTGGTCAGCGCACGGCGCGAGGCGGGCGCCGCCTTCGGCGACGACACGCTGTTTCTCGAGCGGTTCGTGCTGAATCCCCGCCACATCGAGGTCCAGGTGCTCGCCGACGGCTTCGGCAACGTCGTCCATCTGGGCGAACGTGAATGCAGCCTGCAGCGTCGGCACCAGAAGGTGATCGAGGAAGCGCCGTCACCCCTGTTGGATGCGCCGACGCGGGCGCGCATCGGCGCCGCCGCGTGTGACACCGCCCGCAGTGTCGACTACACCGGCGCGGGCACCGTCGAGTTCATCGTGTCCGCCGACCGGCCCGACGA
>DATEIG010000203.1:0-2433 GCA_035279185.1 Mycobacterium sp. | reverse complement strand
CTGGCAAACAATTTGCCGTAGAGTCCCCGCCGTCAGTGCTGCGCGCGGTCTTGGAGGGGAATTCTGTGGGTAAACACGCCGGGCGTCACCGCGTAAAGCGCACACCGAAAGTCACGCCCGTCGCCGGAGCGGCCGGCGTGGCCGCCGCAGCGGGTGCGGTGGCTCTGGGGCTCACGCCGACGCTGGCAGCAAGTCCAGACCTCGTAGCGGGCACGGTCTGGTACCTCCGCGGCACAGAGATCGGCGACAACCCGACCGATGACCAGTACGAGGATTTCATCGGGCGAATGATGGTGGGCTCACTCGGCAGTGACTCAGACCCGAAGACCAAGGTCGACTACCCCGCCAGCTTCTTCCCCGTCACCACGGGCTACCTGACCGCACCCACCTTCGACCAGTCGGTCGCCGAGGGCGTGGACAACCTCGAGGACAAACCCGTCCAAGACGGTGACGTGATTTTCGGCTTCTCCCAGGGCGCCGTCGTCGCGTCCGAGTACAAGAAGAACCATCTCCACGACAAAGACGTCACCTATGTGTTGGTCGAGAACCCCGACCGGCCCAACGGCGGCATCCTCGCCCGCTTCGACGGCGTGTCGATCCCGATCCTCGGCGTCACGGCCAACGGGGCGACCCCCGGCGACGAAACAAGCGCGAGGACGATCGACATATCGCGCCAATACGACGGCTGGTCCGACTTCCCCGCCTATCCGCTGAACGTCGTCGCCGACGCCAACGCCATCCTCGGCATCTACTATTTGCACGGCAAAACGCAGTCGGAGGTGTCCGACGAGGAACTCACGGACCTGCGGGAGAACGCCCCTCCAGAGGGGAACATGTACTACCAGAACGACACGTCGACCAACACCGAGTACTACTTGGTCCCCACCGACCGGCTGCCGCTGCTGATGCCGTTCGAGGGGATCGTGCCCGAACCGATCCTCGACGCCGCCGACCCGCCGCTGCGGGTCATCGTGGAACTCGGCTACGACCGCTCCGATTACGGCAAACCCACCACCGCGGGGATCGCTCCTGCCGTCAATCCCGTCACCGTCGCCACCGACCTAGCGAACGCCACCGGCGAGGGCATCAACAAGGGTTTGTCCGGTAGCGGCGCCTCGACGCCGAACGTGCTGTCCGCCAATGCGTCTGCGCCCAAGTCGTCGTCCACCCCGGTGGCGTCCCTCACCAACCTCTCGGCGCGTGGTCGCACCACACCCACCGCCGCGGCGGGAACGCCCGAGGTGAAGCTGCCAACCCTCACCGGCAACACCCAGAAGTCCGGTGCAGCGGCCAAGCCCGCAGCGTCGACGGCCAAGCCCTTCTCGCCGAAGGACGTCGTCAACGACGTCAAGCGCGCGATGGGCGTCAAGAGCGACACGTCGAAGGACAAGACCAGCGACGGAAGCTGACGTCGCCGAGGATTGTGCCGACGGCGTCGCTGACCGACGGCGATCTACGCTTGCACGATGACCGCGCGACTCTCGGCGGCCGCGGTCGCGGCCTTGCTCCTGATGGCGGTCGCCTGCAGTCATGACGCGCCGCCTGCGCCGACGCCGCCGCCGAGTGCGGCCCCAACGAGCGCGCCGGATCCGACGCCTCCCAGCGTGGCGCTGCTCGACGACGAGGCCACTCCCGCAGGCGCCCAGCCTCGACTGGCCGCAGACCCCGCACAACTGGCCGATGACCTCGTCGCCGACGAACAGGCGCTCCGGAATCCGGCGACACCGGAGCAAGGGCTCCGTGAGGCGGCGCGGCGTCAGCAGGCCGCATATCGCGCCATCGGCTACCACCCGGAGTGGGACTCGATCACGCGTCCAAGGATCCCGCCGGAGTTCGCTCGGATCTACGACCTCAACGTCGACGCCCGCCGACAGCTGACCGCGATGGCCGAAGTGAGGGACACGATCCCGGCGTGGCGGGTCGTCGCCCCCGCTCCTGCCGAGGATCTGCTGGCCTACTACCGCGAAGCCGAGGCCGCCTCCGGCGTCGGCTGGAACTACCTCGCCGCCATCAACCTGATCGAGACGCGGCTCGGCAGCGTCGTCGGTCCGAGCAGCGCAGGCGCACAAGGACCGATGCAGTTCCTGCCGTCGACATTCGCCGCCTACGGCGAAGGGACTGACATCTACTCGCCGCGCGACAGCATCATGGCCGCCGGGCGCTATCTCGCCGCCAACAACTTTGCGGGCAATTCCGACGGGGCGATCTACCGCTACAACCACGCGTCCACCTACGTTCGAGCGGTCAACGACTATGCGGCGGTGCTGGGCGCCGACCCGGCGGCCTTCGCCGGCTACCACCGCTGGGAGGTCTACCTGAAAACGGTGGACGGCGACGTTCTCCTGCCTATCGGATACGCATCCGATTCGCCGGTACCGGTCGCCGAATACCTTGCGGCGCATCCGCAGTGAGCCGCGGGATCAACGCGTCACA
>DATEIG010000202.1:0-28370 GCA_035279185.1 Mycobacterium sp. | reverse complement strand
GGCAGTTCGTCGAGCACCGCCGGGTCGCGCGCCAGGCGTCGTCGGCCGCACCCGAACGTCCGGAGGACACCGCCGCGCTCTGATGCGGCTGCGCAGGATTGAATGGGCGGCATGCAACGCAGCGACGTGCGATTCCCTTCGAACGGCCAGGAGTGCGCGGCGTGGCTGTACCGGCCCGACGGGCAGGCTGTGCCGCCGCCTGTGGTGGTGCTGGGCCATGGCCTCGGCGGCGTCAAGGAAATGCGATTGGACGCCTTTGCCGAGCGGTTCTGCGACGCCGGGTACGCCTGTCTGGTCTTCGACTACCGCCACTTCGGCGCAAGCGACGGAGAGCCGCGACAACTGCTGGACATCTCGCAGGAGCTGGCTGACTGGGCCGCCGCGATCGCGTTCGCGCGTTCGATCGACGGCGTCGACGGAACGCGAATCGTGCTGTGGGGGTCGTCATTCGGCGGCGGACTGGTCATCGACGCCGCCGCTGCCGACGGCGATGTCGCAGCGGTGATCTCGCAGTGCCCGTTCACCGATGGCATTGCCTCGGCTCGCGCGGGCGGCCTGCGGTCCACCGCGAAGGTCGCCGTGCGGGCGCTGCGTGACCTCGCATCGAGTGCCCGCGGCGCAAGCCCGGTGATGGTCCCCTTCGCCGGAGCCCCCGGCTCCGCCGCCTTGATGGCCGCCCCGGACTGCCTCCCGGGCTACCTCGCCATCGCGTCATCCGCGCCGCGCTTCCGCAACGAGGTGTGCGCGCGGTTCGCGTTGGCCATCACGCGGTACTTCCCGGGCCGGCGCGCCGCCGAGCTGCGCTGCCCGGTCTTCTTCGCGCTGTGCCGTGACGACACCGTGGCACCGGCGCGGGCGAGCCGACGACACGCGCAGCGCGCCCCGCGAGCCGAGATCCGCGAGTATCCCTGCGGTCATTTCGACATCTACGTCGGCGAGCCCTTCGAGCGAGCGGCGGCCGACTACGTCGACTTCCTTCACCGCAGCGTGCCCGTCGGCTGAGCGTCAGGTGCGCAGCCCGTCGACCGCGAGCCGCGCCGCGTTGTCGGCGATCTCGGCGATCGAGGCCTTCGTCCGTCTGCCGTCGCGCCATTCGGTGGTCGAGTTGCACATCCCGATGATCAGCAGGGCAAGCGAGGTGGGCGGACCGTCGAAGAACACACCCTTCCGCTGACCGTCGGAGATCACGTCGGCGATCCGGTGGATGTAGGCCGAGATGCCGTCCTGCAGTGGCTTGGCACGCTCGCCGGTCAACTTGTTCAACTCGTTGAACTGCACGCGAAACCGGCTCGGGTCAGACAGCACCACGCGGACGTGGTTGCGCACGAGGTCGGCGAGCTTGGCGTCGGGCCGGCTGTCGGCGTCGAAGATGGGCCGCGCCGAGGACGTCATCAATTCACCGGCGTCGGCGATCAACTCGTAGAGGATGTCGTCTTTCGCGCGGAAGTAGTGGTAGACGGCCTGTCGGCGGAAGCCGAGCTCGTCGGCGATCTGACCGAGGTTCGTCTCCCGGTAGCCCTGTCGGGCGAACAGCGCGGTGGCCACCTCGAGAATCTGGCTTCGGCGCGCCGCTTCTTTGGGCTCGACCACAAGGGCAAAGGCTAGCGGGAAAGCGTCTCCACCGGGCTGAAGCTGCCCCGTCCACTGCCGAGCGTGCGGGCGGTCTCTGCCCGGCGCCACGCCCGATGCCGGTCGTCGACCCGTCGCGCCACGGGCGGAATGTGTTGACATGCCGTGTCTCTGACGAAGTTGGGCACGAACCGCGCCAGTGGCGCGTAGCGCCAGAGGCCCACGGGCGGGAACCCGGACTTCGTGTACGAGGACGGCGTGTAGAAGTAGGCGTGGCCGAGCTGGGCGCGGTAGTTGACCTCGGCCACCAGCCGACGCAGCCCACGGGCCTCCGCCGACGGCTTGTAGCAGTCCATGAACGAGTGACACAGCGCGCGGCTGTCGTCGTTGTCCTCTGTGCGCTGCGCGAGCGCGATCAGACGCATCGCCCGGTACCCGTCGGAGATCGTCTCCGGATACCAGGGCGGCTCGACGCCCATGACGTAGCCGATGTAGCGCTGGAAGTGCATGAGCGCGACGATGTCGTCGTCGCTCGTGCGGTATCCCAGGCGTTTCAGCTCGTGGCCCGCGATCACCGAACCCGCCATCAGCGTGCTGAACATGTTGAACTGGCTGATCGGAACGCCGTAGCGGGCACGGTCCCACTCCGCGTGGCCACCGATACGGGCGCGAATCATGCAGTGCAGCAGGCGCACTCGTAGCGAGGTGGCGTAGCCCGGGTTGCCTTTGCGCATGCCGCCGGGTTCGCTGGTGTCGGTCCAGTGCTTGCAGGTTTCCCAGAACCTGTTGAGTGCGGAGTTGCCCGTGTAGGCGCCGGTGAGGATGAGCGGCTTGGTCACCGACGGTGTGCGGTAGCCCGAGAAGGTCGCCATTCCGAAGTACGGGTAGAGCTCCTTGCCGTACCGCCGGTGAATCCGCGAGCCCCGTTCGAGGAGATCCCAATCGAGCCACTCCGGTTCGGTGTGGATCTGGTCGAACAGCGCAACCAGGGCCGGTGACGGGTCGTTGACCGCGTCGACGCCGTGCTCGAGCGCGGTGTTGAACTCGTTGCGCGCTGCCCTGACCGTTCCGCGTCGGCGGGCGTCCGCGTACCACGCGTCGCCCAGTCTGTCCCCGGCATCCAGCGCGGCCCCCATGGCCTCGGCACTCTCGTCGTCGAGGGTCACATCGGTGCCCGCGAGCCTCGACATCCGCTCCGTCAGCGCCGTGCCGAACGGGCGGTCCTTGGTGTCGAAATAGGTGAACTCACGCGGGAAGCGCTGCGCGACCGGCTCTACTGACATCACGACTCCTGCTGGCTGTACGAATATGACCATGACGCTATCTCCTTGCTTGCGCGCAAGCAAGGAGATGAGTGCCGACGTGCGCTAGATCACGCGGCACGGGCGTTCGGATCCGACGTCTGGCAGCGTCTATGGAGAAAGCCGGTTTGTGCCCGCCGACTGACGAAGGGATGACGAGCACCATGCTCGAGTTGAGCGCAGCGACCTGGGCGGTGACGATCGGACTGATCGTCGCTCTGCTCGCCATCGACCTCGTGCTGGCGGCCGTTCGCCCCCACAGCGTCGGGTTCCGGGAGGCCACCGCGTGGTCGGTGTTCTACATCCTGGTCGCCGTCGGGTTCGGCGTCTGGTTCGCGATGGCCTACGGCGGCGATTTCGGAACGCAGTACTTCGCCGGTTACATCGTCGAGAAGAGCCTGTCGGTCGACAACCTGTTCGTGTTCGTCATCATCATGGCCACGTTCGCCGTGCCCGAGGAGCACCAACACAAGGTGCTGACGTTCGGCATCATCCTTGCCCTGATCATGCGCGCGATCTTCATCGCCGTCGGGGCGGCGCTGCTGTCGCTGTTCTCGTTCATGTTCCTGGTGTTCGGCATCCTGCTCATCTTCACCGCGGTCCAACTGTTCCGACATCGCGACGAGGACCCCGACATCGAGAACAACATCGTCATTCGTGCCACCCGCCGATTCCTGCCGGTCAGCGACGACTACGACGGTGGCCGGCTGTTCACCCGCCGCAACGGTCGCCGCATGGTGACGCCCCTCTTCGCCGTGCTGATCGCCATCGGCAGCGTCGACCTGCTGTTCGCGCTCGACTCGATCCCCGCCGTGTTCGGCGTCACCGAAGAGCCCTTCATCGTGTTCACGGCCAATGCTTTCGCGCTGTTGGGATTGCGCGCGTTGTTCTTTCTCGTCAAGGGCCTGCTCGACCGGCTGGTGTACCTGTCGACCGGGCTGGCCGTCATCCTGGCATTCATCGGGGTGAAACTCGTATTGCATTGGGGCCATGTCGATATCGACCCCCGCATCCCGGAGGTCAACACGTACCTCAGCCTGGTGGTCATCGTGGTGATCCTCGCTGTGGTCACCGTGGCGAGCCTGCTCAAGACGCGCCGCGACCCCAGCGCGAAAGCGCATCCGGGTTCGTTGCGCGCGCGGCCGAGCGACCGCACTGCCCAGGAGGACGCATGACATCGGTGGCCGGCAGCGAACGCGCAGCACTGGTGAGCACGTTGCGCACGGTCGGGCCCGACGCGCCGACGCTGTGCCCGGGGTGGACGACCCGATCACTCGCCGCGCACCTCCTCGCCAGGGAGCGACGGCCCGACGCCCTGTTGGGTATCGCTGTCACGCCGCTCGCCGAGAGGCGGCACCGCATCGAGCGCCAGATCGCCGATGGCGACTGGGCCGGGCTGGTCGACCGGTTGGCCGAAGGTCCACCGCTGTATTCGCCGCTGCGATGGCTCGACCGGTGGGCCAACACCCACGAGATGTTCGTGCACCACGAAGATGTGCGGCGCGCGGTACCGGACTGGACGCCGCGGACCCTCGATCGCCGTGCGGTCGCTGCTCTCAGACGTCTGGCCGCCGTCTTCGGCCCGGTGTGCATGCCCGCTGTGCCCGCGCGGGTCACGTTCCAGACGTCGGACGGCGACGTCCTCACCCGGTTCGGCCGCGGTTCCGAGGTGACAGTCAGCGGTGATCCGGGCGAACTGCTGCTGTTCGCGTTCGGCCGCGGCGAGGTCGTCGTCGACGTCGAGGGTGAGGCGAGCGCCGTCGACTCGGTGCGCCAGACCGAGCGGCGGTTCTGACCCTGCCTCTCCGCTGAGAGTGCTGCGCGTTTGCTGAAATTGCACCACCCGGATCAGCGGCTCCCAAAAGCACGCTAGGATTTCACTGTGTCGGCAGTTCCAGCCATAGTTCGACGCCTATCCGGAGTCGCGGCCGTAGCCGTTGCAGTATTCGCTGCCTCATTGCCCGGGATCGGCAGCAGGCTGCCGGGCTCCCTCGCCGTACTCTGGCTGGCCAACGCGCTACTGCTGGGACTTCTGGTGCGCTATCCCGGTCTGAGACGACGCCCGGCGGTCTGGTGCGCGGCCGCCGTCGGCTACGTCAGCGCCGACATCGTGTTCGGCACACCGCTGGAACCCGCGCTCATCATGGCGGCCGCCAATCTCACCGGCGTTGTCGTGGGGCTA
Source organism: Mycobacterium sp. (assembly GCA_035279185.1). Classification (GTDB taxonomy): domain Bacteria; phylum Actinomycetota; class Actinomycetes; order Mycobacteriales; family Mycobacteriaceae; genus Mycobacterium. The sequence goes on along the minus strand of DATEIG010000202.1, from coordinate 23,318 downwards.
CTGGGTTTCATCGCGCTCGACGACGAGGACGCCGCTCGGCTCGGGACCGTGGCCGCGGTGATCCGCATGTTCGCGGTCTGCGGTGCGGCGTCCGCAATGAGCGGCGTCGTGGGCGCCCTCGCCACGGTGAACTACTTCGGTGGCACGTGGGCCGGCGGCTGGCTCAGCTGGTTCGCGGCTGACCTCGTCAACTACACGTCGCTGCTGCCGCTGGTCCTTCTGTGGCCCATAGGGCGCCGGTGGTCTTTTCACCGCCGAACGGCGCAGACGGCCGCCCTGTCGGCAGCGGCATTGGCGATGATGCTGACCTTGGCGTGGGTGCTGCGCACATCCGGCAGCGCGATCGCATTCGCGGTGCCCGCGCTGCTGACCGCGGCGCTGACGTGCAGCGTGTTCGTCACCTCTGTCCTGGTCGCCGTGTCGAACTTCGCGATGCTCGGCCTATCGGTCGGGGTGGGAGCGGCAGTGCATCCGGCGCCGGTCAGCGTGATCACCGAGATCGCGCTGTCCCTGCTGGCGGTCGGTCCGCTCGCCGTGTCCGCCGCCATGCACGAGCGACGCTCGCTCCTTGCCGAACTACGGCGGGCCACCACCCGCGACGACCTCACGGGCGTTCTGCGTCGCGGCGAGTTCCACTCCCTGGCCGAGGCATCTCTTTGCGGGGGTTCTCGGACAAGACCGCCGCATTCCTCGGCGGCGGTGCTGATGATGGACCTCGACCACTTCAAGCGGCTCAACGACACATTCGGCCATCAAGCAGGCGATCGCGCGCTGGAGGCGTTCGCGGAGATACTCCGAGACGTGCTGGGGCACAGCGCCGCGCGCCACGAGTCGACGATCGTCGGGCGCCTCGGTGGTGAGGAGTTCGCCGCCGTCGTGCCCAACGTCACCCCCGTGCGCGCCAGGGAGCTCGCCGAAACCGTACGAGTCCGCCAGTCGCAGCGCGCCTCCGCCGATTTCGGGTCTGAGGGCAGCACGGTGAGCATCGGGTTGGCGTGGGGCGGCTCGGAGTCGACGCTGGCCGATCTGCTCAACCGGGCCGACGCCGCGGTCTATGAAGCGAAGTCGACGCGAAACTGTGTCGTGGAGTCGGTCGAATGGACGGCGGTCGGCCGGGTTTCGTAGGGTGACCGCCACTCCTGTCGGGGAACTGTGCCGCAGGTTACGGTGGAAGGGCGTTCGGTCACGGCGGCCGGACACGACTCAACCCATGGATGAATCGACAGCGTGAGGACATGCCATGGGCACCACCCCGTCAAACTCCGATACGGCGACGCTCGCCCGGATCCTGACCCCGGGCGAAACCTGTTGGCGCACAGCGCGGGCAGACCGCTTCAGCCGCATCATCGACGGCGCCGACTATCTGCGGCACGTGAAGAGCGCGATGCTGCGCGCCAACCACCGCATCATGCTGATCGGGTGGGATTTCGACTACCGGACGGGCTTCGAGGCTGACAGAGGCTCGCTGCCCGGGCCCAATCACCTGGGGCCCTTTCTTCACTGGCTGGTGTGGCGACGCCCCGACCTCGAGGTGTACGTGCTCAAGTCCAACCTGCGCCTGCTGCCCGCCTTCGACGGCTTCTGGTTCGGCATTGCGCCGGTGAGCCTGCTGAACCGGATCACGTCGCGGCGTATGCACTTCGAGGTCGACGGCGCGCATCCGCCGGGGGCGGTGCACCACCAGAAGATCGTGGTCGTCGACGATGCGGTCGCGTTCTGCGGCGGCATCGACCTCACCCTCGGACGCTGGGACACCCGCGAGCACCTGGCCGACGACCGGCGAAGGACCGGGGCGGGCCAGCCGTACGGCCCGCGTCACGAGGTCGCGACGGTGTGCGACGGCGCCGCGGCGCAGGCGCTGGCCGAACAGGCCCGCGAACGGTGGCTTGCCGCGACCGGTGAAGCGCTGGAACCGATCTCGACGCAGCGCCCGATCTGGCCGTCCGCCGTCTCCGAGGACCTTCGCGACGTCGAGGTGGGCATCGCCAGGACACTGCCCGCACTGCCGTCGCGCACCGAGGTTCGTGAGGTCGAGGCGCTCAACCTCGCCGCCATCGCCGCCGCGAAGGACGTCATCTACCTCGAGAACCAGTACCTCGCCGCGCGCAGCCTCGCCGAGGCGCTCGCCGCGCGCCTGAAGGAACCGGACGGGCCCGAAATCGTCATCGTGCTTCCGCGGAGTTCGGAGAGCAGGTTGGAACAGTCGTCGATGGACAGCGCACGGGAGCGCCTGCTTCGGCTGCTGTGGACCGCGGACGTTCACGGACGGTTGGGGGTGTACTGGCCGGTGGCCGCGGGCGGAAGATCGGTCTACATCCACTCGAAGGTGATGGCGATCGACGACCGGCTGTTGCGAATCGGATCCTCGAATCTGAACAACCGCTCGCTGGGCTTCGACAGCGAATGCGATATCGCCCTCGAAGCCGTACCCGGTGACAGCGGTCACGGCGCCATAGCGAACGACATTCTCTGTGCGAGAGACGATCTCGTGTCCGAACATCTCGGCGTCTCCATCGAGGTTTTCCGCGCCGAGCTCGACGCGCTGGGCTCGTTCGTCGCAGCGGTCGACTCGCTGCGCGGCACGGGCAGGTCGTTGCGGAAGTTCACGGCGACGATGGCGGCGGCCGACGCCGGCCCGTTCGCCGAGAACGATTTGATGGACCCGGACACCGTGCCGGAATCGATCGCGAGCGCCGTCGTCAACACCGTCACCGGCGCGGCCCTGTGGCCGCTGACGCGGATGGCGCCGCAGGCGGTTTCGACCGTCCGATCGCTGATCGATGCCGCCGGGGCGTTGCGCAGCTTCGCAGGATCGCTGGGCGACGATCCCGACGAGTAGTTTCGGCCCGTCAGCCGAGCGCGTCGGTGTTCGTGGCGACGATCTTCTCCACCTCTGCGCGCACCTCGTCCAGCTCGGCGCGTTCAGCGTCGGAGTACTCGCGCGCCTGATCGTCGAGCACGCAGACGGTTCCGACGACGCGCCCGGCGCTGTCGTGCACGGCAACGCCGAGATAGTTGTGCAGCCCGAACTCGGTCTCGTCCTCGTTGCCGGCGAACGTCTCGTCGACACGCGAATCCTGCACGTAGAGCGGCTCGTCCGTGTCGACGACGCGCTCGCAGTACAGCGGGGTTCGGCCGGCGTCGTCGCCGGCTTTCTTGCCGGCCGCTCCCACGGTGTAGTGCTGCGTGGCTTCGCCCGCGGTGGCAGCGACCACCATGGCGTCGGGTTCCGACCGCATCACCAGGACCGACTTGACGCCCAGCCTGGCCGCCAGCGCATCGAGCCGGGGAGCGATCGGTGACAACGCGGGAGTGGAATCGGTCGCAAACGGCTCAGCTGGGCTCATGGCCGCATTGTCCTGCGGCGGCGATTCCCGCACAACCGATGACCTCAGCGCGATCGGATGTCGACAGGATCGGAATGAGGGTCCGCCTGGCGACGTTGACCCGACAACATGGACTTCGACGTGGAGGCGACTGGCGTGAAGATCGGAATCATCGGTGCGGGTTACATCGGCGGCACGCTGACGCGTCGGCTGCGCGAACTGGGCCACGAGGTGGCGGTGTCGAACTCGCGGGCTCCCGAGACACTTGCCGACCTCGCCGACGAAACAGGCGCGACGCCCGTTTGGGCGAAGGACGCCGCTGCCGACGCCGACCTCGTCGTGGTGAGCATCCCGCAGAAGAACGTCGTCGACCTCGCAGACGGAATCGTCGACGGCCGCAAAGCCGGTGCGCCGGTGATCGAGACCAACAACTACTACCCTCAGCAGCGCGACGGCGAGATCGCCGCGATCGAAGACGGCCAGCCCGAAAGCGCCTGGGTCGCCGAACAGATCGGCGCGCCCGTGTACAAGGTGTTCAACGGCATCTTCTGGAAGCATTTGTTGGAACGCGGAAAGCCCAGCGGCACGGCAAGTCGCATCGCGCTCCCTGTCGCGGGCGACGACGGCCCGGGACGAGAGTTGGTCCACTCGATCGTCGACCAACTCGGCTTCGACCCGGTCGACGCCGGACCGATCTCCGAATCGTGGCGCCAGCAGCCCGGGAAGCCGGTGTACGGGAAGGACTTCGACGCTGAGGCCACCCGCCAGGCACTCGCCGAGGCGACGCCGGAGCGGACCGCCGAATGGCGCGCCCGCGGCTAGAGCGCTCGCCTCAAGCTTCGCTCGACACCCCGCGCGACGTGCGAGGCGAGGTCCGCTGCCGATACGTCGCGGACCGTCGAGAACACCATCAAGGCGGTGCCGCGCAACAGTCCGATGATCGCCACGGCGGCGGTTCGCGGATCGACCTCCGGTCGGATCGAGTCGTCGGCCACACCGTCCTCGATGTACTGCACGAGCGTTTCGCGGAACTGCGCGTCGCGCTCGACGAACAGCGGCGCGAGCGACGGTTCTGCACCCGCGGATTCGGTCCACAGCTTCAGGAACGCCTCCGAACGCGGCGACCGATCATGCACGCCGCGTAGGTAGGCCTCGACGAACTGGGTCAACCGATCCAGCCCGGTCGACGCGTCGCTCGGCACGTCGAACCTCTGCGTGTGCTTGATCAGTTCCTCGAGCAGTTGGGTCTTGCTGCCGAAGTGATGGTTGACGATGCCCCGGCTGTACCCGGCAGCCTCACCGACGGCGGCCAACGACACCGACCGCGAGCCGTGCGCCGCGACCAGCGCCGTGGCGGCTTCGAGCACCCGTTCGCGGGTTTCGGCACGTCGTTCTGCCTGCGTGCGTCTGGTTGTCCGGGTGGCGTTCATCGTGGCCATCCTCTCCCGGCGGGACTTTGTCGGTGCCCGGATGTAACTTGTGTGATGTTCAGCAAGTAAGTTACCCGAAGGAGTCATCATGTCCGCCCTCGACGCGTCCGCCCTCGACCGTTTCGTCGCCGCAGATCCAACCGGCCCGGTGGTGATGCTCAACCTGGTCCGGTTCGCACCCGGCGGCGCGGACAAGTACACGGAGTACATCGAACGGTTCAGCAGTTCCGGTGTCCGCGAGCGCTACGGCGTGACGGTGGTGTACGGCGGCACCGGCCATCCGTCCCTTGTCGCTGCCGAGGGCGGCGACTGGGACCTCGTCGCGTTGTTCGGCTACCCGAGTCGGCGCCACTTCGTCGAGATGGTGAACGATCCGGATTACCAGGCATTCGAGCATCTTCGGGCCGAGGCGGTGGCCACCGCGGTCCTGCAACCGACGACTCCGGCGCTCTGATGCGCTGACGAGGGGGTCGGCGGATTCGGCGGTTCCGTACGGTCTTCACCATGGAGACGTCTCCCGCCGATCTGCCCCTCGCCACCAAGGCGGCACTCGGAAGCGGGGCGTCGTACTGGCAGACCAAAACCGTCAACGGACTACCCGCTGCCACGCTCACCGACGGCCCGCACGGCGTACGTGTTCAGCGGGAGTCCGCCGACAACCTGGGATTCGGCGCGAGCGCACCTGCCACCTGCTTTCCGCCGGCGGCGGGCCTGGCGCAGAGTTGGGACCGCGACCTGGTCGAGCGGGTGGGCGGTGCGCTCGCCGACGAGGCTCGCTCACTGGGGGTGAGCGTGATCCTCGGCCCCGGCGTCAACATCAAGCGCGACCCGCGCTGCGGGCGCAATTTCGAGTACTTCTCCGAGGATCCGCTCCTCAGCGGAAGCCTCGGCGCCGCATGGGTCACGGGGCTGCAAGGTCGCGGCGTCGGCGCATCCGTGAAGCACTTCGCAGCCAACAATGCCGAGCACGACAGGATGCGGTCGGATTCGCGGGTCGAGCCGCGGGCGCTGCGCGAGATCTACCTGAAGAGTTTCCAGCGGGTGGTCGCCGAGGCTGGTCCGTGGACGGTGATGTGCTCGTACAACAAGATCAACGGTGTCCATGCCGCCGAGAACCGTTGGCTGCTCAGCGATGTCCTGCGTGGCGAGTGGGGTTTCGACGGTGTCGTCATCAGCGACTGGGGCGCGGTCACCGACCGCGTCGCGGCCATGGCGGCAGGCCTCGATCTGGCCATGCCCGGCGGTGATCCGTCCCTCGATGCGGACGTCGTCGCCGCGGTCGACGAGGGGCGGCTCGATCCCCGTGTGGTCGACGAGTCCGCCGCGCGCGTAGTAGCACTGCTCGAGCGCGCAGCCGCCACGGAAGCGGTTGCGGGCGTTGACCTTCAGGCCCATCACGAACTGGCCCGCGAAGCAGCCGCGCGCAGCATCGTGCTGATCAAGAATGCCGGCGATGTCCTGCCGCTGGATACGAACCAGACACTGGCCGTCATCGGTCGCTTCGCGGTCCAACCGCGTTACCAGGGCGGCGGAAGCTCACACGTCAACGCCGCCTCGCTCGACGTGCCGCTGGACGAGATCCGAGCCCGTTCGGGTGCGGAGGTCACCTACTCGGGCGGATACGGCGCCAGCGACTCGGGAGGCGGAGTCGACGAGGCTGTCGCGGCCGCGCGTGCAGCCGATGTCGCGGTGGTATTCCTCGGCCTTTCCGACACCGACGAGTCCGAGGGCTACGACCGCGCACACATCGACCTTCCCGAAGAACAGCTGCGCCTACTGACAGCCGTCGCCGCGGTCCAACCGCGCACTGTCGTAGTGCTGACACACGGCGGCGTGGTGCGAATGGCCGAGGTGGACGGGTGTGCCGCTGCGATCCTCGACGGAGCGCTGCTCGGTCAGGGCGGTGGCGCGGGGATCGCCGACGTCCTCTTCGGTGTGGTCAATCCGTCCGGCCGACTCGCCGAAACGGTGCCGGCCCGCCTCGAAGACGCACCCTCCTTCCTCAACTTTCCGGGCGAGCACTCCCGCGTTGTCTACGGCGAAGGAATCTTCGTCGGCTACCGCGGATACGACGCCCGAGCCATCGAGGTGACCTATCCGTTCGGACATGGGCTGTCCTACACCAGCTTTGCCTACGACGACATGACCGCGACCGTCGACGGGAACGACATCGTCGTCTCTGTGACGGTGAGAAACGACGGGCTCCGCGACGGCCGTGAGGTGGTTCAGGTCTACGTGTCGAAACCGGAATCGGCCGTCACGCGACCGCCGCAGGAACTCGGCGCATTCGAGGTCGTCGACGTACCCCGCGGAGCAGTCAGGACGGTGATTGTCCGCATCGCGCGTAGGGACCTGGCCTACTGGGACGACCGCGTCGACACCTGGGTGGTCGAGGACGGCCGGTACACAGTGCGGGTGGGCCGCTCGAGCCGAGACATTCGGTGTACGAGAGATGTTCACATCGACGGTGATCGCATCCGCCTCCCGCTCGACACCAGTTCCACGCTCGGCGAGATACTCGCCGATGCCGTCGTCGGGCCTCGCCTGATCGGGATGCTTACACGGAAGGCTGGGAACATGCCCGACGGGAACGTTCTCGGGACCGACATGCTGAAGATGGTCGGATCGATTCCGCTGAACCGGTTGAAGGTCTTGGGCGCAGGAGACGTCGCAGCCGCCGTGGAACAGATACTTCGTGAGGAGAACCGCTGACACGATGGGCCGAACAGATGTCCTGGTGGTCGGCGGCGGGCCCGCGGGCACAGCCCTTGCCGGGGCGTGCAACCGGCTCGGCATGACGACCGCTCTGCTGGACCCGGCCCCGGAGCGACCGTGGACGGCGACCTACGGTTTGTGGAGCCGAGAACTACCGGCCGACCTGCCCGCGTCGGTCGTCGCAGCCCGGGCCGCGGGCCGAGCCATCGCGCTGACCGAGCATCGCCTGGGCTGGGAGTACACGGTCCTCGACGTGCCGGCGTTTCAAGCGCACCTCACCGGCCGCCTCACCGGTGTGCACGTTCACGCCGGACGTGCGGTCGGCTCCCCCGCGCCGGGCGCGGTCGCCTTGGCCGACGGTTCACGCATCGAAGCTTCGGTCGTCGTTGACGCCGCAGGTCGCTGGCGGCCCCTGACCCACCCGTCGGAGAGGCGCACACCCGCTGAACAGACGGCATACGGCGTGGTGCTCGACGAAGACGCCGCCTCCCCCCTGATATCCGCCGGCGAGGCGTTGTTCATGGATTGGCGCAACGACCACGGCGACAGCGGGTGGCCCACCTTCCTGTATGTGATCCCGCTCGGCGGTGGCCGGATTCTGGTGGAGGAGACCTCGCTGGCGCGCCGGCCAGGCTTGCCGATGTCGACCCTGCGCCTGCGGCTCGACGCCCGGCTGGCTCGCCATGACATTGCGGTGCCGAAGGGTGCACGCGCAGAACGCGTTTCGTTTCCGGTCGACCACCCGCGGCACCGCGCGCCAGGTGTGCTGGGCTTCGGCGCGGCGGCACCGCTCATCCATCCCGCAACCGGGTACAGCGTGGCCGCATCGCTGATGCTTGCCCCGCGCGTGGCCGACGCGCTCGCGGCACACCTGCCCGATCCCGACAGGGCGCTACGGGCCGCGCGGGACACCGTCTGGCCCCGCTCGGCGCGTGTGGTACACCGCATCCGTCGGATCGGGCTCGAGTCGCTCCTGCGCATGCCCCCGGCCGATGTTCCCGGATTCTTCGAACAGTTCTTCGCCCTCCCCGACGCCCACCGCTGGACCTACCTCACCGCGCGCGACGATGTCCGCGGCATCGTCGCGGCGATGAATTGCCTCTTCCGGCAATCCGATTGGCGGATGCGGCACCATCTGGTCACATCGGCCGTGCGCCGCCCGCTGCGGAGCAACGACTAAGACAGGCGCAGATCGGCGCTATCCGTCGCGTGACTGGGGCAGCGCGCTCCGCGTGACCGATCACCGGGTTCTCTAGGGTGGAGTGGTGGCCGACGACTTCGTGATCCCCGACGTACCCTTCACCCACGATCCGTTCGTCGCCTCTCAGCAGCGGTACGGCACCATGCCGTATCGGCGCGTCGGTTCCTCCGGGCTGTTGCTTCCGGCGATCTCGCTCGGCCTCTGGTACAACTTCGGCGACAACCGGCCGTTCGATGTCCAGCGGGAGGTCCTGCGCCACGCGTTCGACCGCGGCATCACCCATTTCGACCTCGCGAACAACTACGGCCCGCCGTACGGATCGGCTGAGGAGAACTTCGGCCGGATGCTGCGTCGTGACTTCAAGCCGTATCGCAACGAGCTGATCATCTCGACGAAAGCGGGATGGGACATGTGGCCCGGGCCGTACGGACAGCTCGGCGGGCGCGCCTACATGCTCGCGAGCCTCGACGAATCCCTCGATCGGTTGGGCCTTGATTACGTCGACATCTTCTACTCCCACCGGGTGGATCCGCACACACCGCTGGAGGAGACGATGGGCGCCCTGGACACCGCCGTGCGCGCAGGCAAAACCCGCTATGTCGGCATCTCGTCGTACTCGCCCGCCAAGACGTCTGAGGCGGCGGCGATCGCGCGCGACCTCGGCACACCGCTGGTGATCCATCAGCCGTCGTACTCGTTGCTCAATCGGTGGATCGAGGATGACCTGACCGCTGAGCTGACCAAGGCGGGTATGGGTGCGATCGCGTTCACCGCGTTGGCCCAGGGATTGCTGACGGATCGCTATCTGCAGCGGCCTGCCGGCGAGATCGAACGAGCAACGGGACGGCCGACATTCGACGACACCCTCGTGACCGACGAGGTTCTCGATCGGCTGCGCGGACTGGCCGGAATCGCCGAACGCCGCGGCCAATCGCTGGCGCAACTGGCGCTGGCCTGGGTGCTGCGCGACCCCACCGTCGCGTCGACGCTCATCGGCGCATCGAGTGTCGCCCAGCTCGACGAGAACCTCGGCGCACTCGACAACCTCGACTTCAGCACGGAAGAACTCGAGGAGATCGACCGCTACGCAAGCGAGTCCGGTATCGATCCGTGGCGGGAGAGCTCAGACCTGTAGCCGACGGTCGTCTTCGAGCGAGCCCAAGCCCCGTCGAGCCAGCCACTGCTGCAAGTCCTCTGCGTCGGGCACCAGTGCGCGGGTGCGCTCGATATCCGCCATGTACGCGGGCGGTTTGTTGAGCCACCGCCACATCGCCGCTTGATCCGCGTCGGTGACTGTCTGCGGCGCCTGCTGGACATAGGTGACGGGCCGGCCGAGATGCTCCGCGATGCGGTTGGCGATCTGCTCACCCGTCAAGTCGTCACCCGCGATCTCCACCGCCGTCCCGCTCGGGGGTCGATCCAGAAGGAACGCGGCGGCTGCTTCGCCGATAGTGCGCACCGACACCATTTGCAGCGAAACACCCTCGTGCAGAGGCAGATTGAGCCTGATATCAGTACTCGTCGGCTCCAGTTTCGACGTCAGATTCTCCATGAACCATGTCGGCCGTACAAACGCCACCGGTACCGCTTCCAGCAAGGCCTGCTCCACCCGGTACTTGCTCTCGAAATGTGGGACACCGCTGCCGCGTTCGGCGCCGCCGACCGAGCTGTAGACCAGAAACGGAAGCCCGGAACGCTTCGCGGCGCGCGCGATGGACATCCCGTTCGCCACCTCCCCCTCAGTTCCCGCCGGACCGGCCATGGTTGTCATCGTGAAGGCCGCGGACGCGCCGTCGAACAGCGCGCACACTGAGCTCTCCGAGGTGAGATCAGCGACTGCCAGTTCGACACCGCGCTCGGCCAACGCCAGCGCGCGAGGTGCCCCCGGATCACGGACTGCAGCACGGACTTTCACCCCCGCCTTCGTCAGTGCATCGACGACGGCGCCGCCCTGCTTGCCTGTCGCACCGATGACTGCCACGGGCCGGATACTCGAATCGATCGTCATGTCTTCCTCTCCAATGACATTCAGGCCGATGCCGAGACGGCGTCGAGCGACGGGTAATCGGTGTATCCGCGCTCGTTGCCACCGTAGAAGGTGGCACGGTCGGGCGCGTTCAACGGGCTTCCGTTGGCAAGACGACGGGGCAGGTCAGGGTTGGCGAGAAACGCTGCGCCGAATGCGACGAGGTCGGCGGTGCCGTCTTCGACCAAGGTCAATTCGTCGGCGGCGGTGATGCCGCCGGGTGTCGACGGGTTCAGAATGAACGTCCCCCCGAAGCGGGCGTGCAGTTCATTCGTGAATTCTCGATCACCCGTTTCCAACACGTGTAGGTACGCCAGGCCCATCGGCGACACAGCGTCCACCAGCTCCCGGTATGTTTCGCGGTAATCGTCCTCGCGAATATCGTTGAGCGGGTTCGCCGGTGAGATGCGCAGACCAACGCGATCGGCGCCGATCGCCGCGACAACGGCAGCCACGACCCGCACCGCGAAACGGATGCGACCCTCGACAGAACCGCCCCAGCGGTCCTCACGCTGATTGGCGTTGGTCGACAAGAACTGATGCAGGAGATAGCCGTTGGCGCCGTGTATCTCGACGCCGTCGAAGCCGGCGGCGATCGCGTTGCGCGCCGCCGCGGCAAAGTCGTGCACCGTCTCGGCGATGCCTTCCTCGGTGAGCGCTCGAGGCACCACGTACGGCTTCATGCCTTCGAGGGTGAACACCTCACCGGACGGCGCCACAGCCGACGGACCGACGGGGACCATTCCCGACGGCAGCAGGCTCGGGTGACCGATGCGGCCGGTGTGCATGAGCTGGGCGAAGATGACACCGCCCTGAGCGTGCACCGCATCGGTGACGCTTTTCCATGCACCGACCTGCTGATCGGAATGCAGCCCAGGGGTGTTGGGGTAGCCCTGCCCGATGACCGACGGCTGCGTGCCCTCCGTGACGATCAATCCGGCGCTGGCCCGCTGCCCGTAGTACTCCGCCATGAGCGGGGTCGGCGATGCGCCAGGACCGTAGGCCCGGCTACGCGTCATCGGAGACATGACGATGCGATTCCGGAGCTCGATACTGCCAACGGTGACGGGGTCAAATGCTGTGGTCATGCTCGTTCCTTCGTGCTGTCGGGATTCAAGTACCTGTTCGAACAGGTAAATTTACCGGCTAATTCCCTGAGTACGAAAGTGGCTTGTGAAGCACGGTTTTTGGGTGGTGGCACGCGGTTCCCTGAGCCTCGAAGGGCCAGTAAACTGTCCGGACATGACAGCTCCTTCCGACGGCACCGGTAAGCCGACGACGCGGTCCGGTGTGCCTCTGCCCGCTGCCGCCGCAAACGGACCCATCAGCCACGCCATCTTCCGGGTGGCGCGACTGCACCGGATGATCGCCGGGCACCTTCTGCGCGAGGTGGGCCTGCACCCCGGGCAGGAAGTCGTGATGATGCATTTGTGGCAGGCCGGCCCTCAGCGCCAAGCCGACCTGGTTCGGGTGCTCAACTCGGATGCCGCCACGATGACGCGGACCGTACGCCGGCTGGAGAACGCCGGATTCGTGCGCCGGGTGCCCACCCCGTCGGACAAACGCGCCTATCTGATCGAACCGACGCCGGCCAGTAATCCGCTCCGGGAGCGCGTCGAAGACATTTGGGCCCGACTCGAGGACGCCGCCGTCGGCGATCTCGAAGCCTCGGAACGAGAGGTCATCGAGGGGAGTCTCTTGACGCTGGAAGCCCGACTGAGCCGAGTGGCCGACGACATGGTGCGCTAGGCGCGCCTAGCGGCGCGGCAGCGTGGTGACGTGCACGTGGTCGAAGTGGCCGTAACCCGACCCTGACGGACCGCCGGGTGTGTAATACGTGCCGCGCCAGATGACGTCCTGCATACCGAACCGGGCCGCGTTGCTCATGACGTACGCCTTGATCTCGTCACCCAGTGCGATGCCCTCGGGGCTGCCGGGGTTCGGGATCATGATGTCGATCGCGAGGCCGTTCGGGTGCCACGGTTTGGAGTCGGGGCGCACCCCGTCGATCGTGGAGATCTGCGGGAACCTCGCGCTGATGGCGCGAGCGACGAGGACGGTGTTGGCCTGCATGCCGGCCTCGTTCGCGACGCCGACCGGCAGCGCCTCGGGGATGTCCACGCGAGCAACCGCGAGAGCCGGGTCAGCGGCTTCGGGAGCTTGTTCGGGCAGCGGGCCCGGCATCGCAACGATCGCAGGGTCGGGAGGCACAGTCTCCGGCGGTGGCGGTGGCGGTACCGCGGCATCGATGGCCGCCTGCTGTTGCGGCGTCAACGCCGCGTACTGCGCCTCCGCCGCGGCGATTTGTTTCTGCAGTTCTCGGTATTTGGACTGGAGCTCTGCGCGCACCTTGGCGGACTGCTCGGCCGCGGCGCGGGCTTCGGCGGCCGACGACTCCGAGACACGCGCAGCCGCAGCGGCGCGCTCACTGGCCGCCAGGTACGCCTCCATCTGGTGTGCGGATTCAGCGGCAATCGCCCGCTGCAGCGAGAGCTTGTCGATCAGCTGCTGCGGCGAGCCCGCGGTCAGCACCGCCGCCAACCCGCCGGTGCGTCCGGCCATGTAGTCGGCGGCCGCGATCCGTCCGACTGCGGCTTGATACGGCGCGAGCTGAGCATTCGCTGCGTCGAGGGCCGCCACGTCGGCGCTGTGGCGGTCGTCGGCGACGGTCTGGGCGGCCAGCTTGGTCTCCGCGTCGCGTTGCGCGTTGGTGACGGCTTCCCGCGTCTGCAGCGCCTGGTTGGACAGTTCCTGGAGCTTCGACAGCGCATCGGACGCCGGGTCGGCGTTGACGTCGCCCGCCATCACCAGCGTCAGCCCGAGAACCGCGGCCGCGGCACCGCCCACCATTCGCCGGAGTAGAGGGCGCGCCGGACTCATTCGGCTAGTCACGATCCTTCGCAGCAGGGACACATCGCGGTCCGGCTGTACATGTCTCGGGACAGGCTACGAACTGAGGCCGCCGATGTCCATCCGCCCATCGCCATACGGGCTGATTGGCGCTGACAGTGATGTCAGCAGGAAACGGGGATGCCCAGGAATCCGTCGTTGCCGCACTCGCGTTCTGCTCCCGGCGGCATGTTCGGACCCTCCCACACTCCGCTGCCCTCGACCTTGATCTCGTATCCCGCAGGCCGGTAGGTGACGGGGTCGAGGGGGCCGACCATCACCTCGTGCGGACGTTGCCCATCCCATCCCTGACGTACTGCCAGGTGTGGCAGACGTTCATGTCCCAGTGGTACATGGCTCCGGGCCCGGGCGGGTTGTGCATCGACATTCCCGGACACCATTCGTGCGGCTGGGATGGCAGGGCCAGCGCGGTGCCCGCACCGACGCCCGCCGCTGTGAGGGCGACCGACATCAGCGTGCCGGCGATAACCCGCTTGGTGTGCATGTCCACATCCTTCGCTCCTGCGCCGCATCGTTTGCGGCGTCGTCGGTGGGAAGTACACCCTCGAGGTAGCGCTACCGATCCCAGGTTCGGGATCGTAGCTGCGTCACTGCACCTCCGGCGGCGTTTCGTCGTAAGCCTGGCCCAAGCGGTGTGAGACAGCGCGAGGCTGACGAAGACGCGCGACGAGGGAGCGGCCGTCGCATCCGGACCGCCGAGCGCAGTGACCCAGGGAACACCCGCGACGACCATGTGCGTTGAAGCACGCGACGCGACGACGAAGACTCAGGGAGGACAGCCTCGTGAAGCGAACCGATCTTGCCGGCCTTGATGTGTCAGCACAGGGCCTGGGTTGTATGGGGATGAGCGAGTACTACGGCAGCTCGGACTGGGATGCCAACATCGCGACCCTTCATCACGCGCTGGACCACGGCATCACGTTTCTCGACACGGCCGACCAATACGGTGCCGGACACAACGAGGTGCTCGTCGGCCGCGGAATCGCAGGCCGCCGTGACGAAGTGCAACTGGCCACCAAATTCGGCATCGACCGCAGCGCAGGCGACGCCCATCGTGTCTTTCGCGGCGAGCCCTCCTATGTCAAACGCTCGTGCGAAGCCTCGCTGCTCCGACTCGGTGTGGACCACATCGACCTGTACTACCTGCATCGCCCGGCGCAGAACGCGTCGATCGAGGAGACCGTCGGCGCCATGGCAGAGCTCGTACAGGAGGGCAAGGTGCGCCACCTCGGCCTGAGTGAGGTCGACGGCGACTTGCTGCGGCGCGCGCACGCAGTGCACCCGATCACCGCTGTGCAGAGTGAGTACTCGCTCTGGACCCGCGACGTCGAGGCGGTGACACCGGTGATGGCCGAACTGGGCATCGGGCTGGTTCCGTACTCCCCTCTAGGCCGCGGCTTCCTGACCGGGGCGATCAAGCCGGAGACGTTGTCGGCGAACGACTTTCGTTCGAATAGCCCACGGTTCAGCGGTGAAGCCGGCCAGCACAACCAGGCGATCGCGGACACCGTCCGGGCGGAGGCCGACCGACTCGGCCTCTTGCCCGCGCAGGTGGCGTTGGCGTGGGTCTACGCGCAGGGTCCCCGACTCGGCGTTCCGATCGTGCCCATCCCGGGCACGCGCAATCCCGAGCGGCTCGATCAGAATGCGGCGGCCGCTGACGTCACCCTCGATGAGGAGGCGCTGAGCCGGCTCCGGCCGTTGGCGGACAACGTGATGGGCGAGCGCTACCCGACCCAAGGTGTCCGCTGACTCCAGCGGCTGTCGTCGGTCAGGCGGCTGAGTCCGGACGGTCCGACATGTTGATCCGCTACGGCGGGTGAGCACGAGCCACACCGCTTACGAAAGCGTGACGGCAGCGGTCGACGGCGGTCCTCAGATCGCGATGGGGATACACACGGTGCATGAGTGCGGGTTCGGGGGTCGGCGACTGCGACGTGCTCGTGGTCGGGGCGGGTCTGGCCGGATTGCGCTGTGCGGCCGTCCTCGCCGATCGCGGCTATGACGTCTCCGTCTGGGAAGCCGGGGATCGCGTCGGCGGCCGCGTCCGCACCGACGTCGTCGACGGCTTCCGCTGCGACCGCGGCTTTCAAGTGCTCAACCCTGCTTATCCCGCTCTGCGACGCACGGTGAACGTCGACGAGCTACACCTCCAGCCGTTCGACGCCGGGGTGCTGGTTCGGCGTGACCGTGATCGCGTGAAGTGGGTGCATCCACTTCGCCACCCCCGCGACGTTCCACGCATGCTGGCCAAGGGCGGGCTGTCACCGCGAGAGGTAGCGGCCCTGGCCCGGTGGGCGGCTCCCGGGCTGCGTCCGAGCGCGCTCACTGCCGCCAAGCACGACACGACTCTTCGCGACGCTCTGGATCGAAAGCATGTCCACGGCATCGCCCGTCGCGTCGTCGACCGCTTTCTCGCGGGTGTGCTCCTCGACGACACCGGCTCCACCTCCAACGCCTTCGCTCTGTTGTTGACGCGGATGTTCGCGCTCGGGGTCCCTGGACTGCCCGCCGGCGGGATGGCTGCGCTGCCCGAATTACTCGCCCGCCCGATCGCCGATCGAATTCATCTGCACCGCAGGGCAACGGGGATCACCCGAGACGGCTCCGATTGGTTGGTGGGCGACGGCGACGTGACGGTTCGTGCGCGGGACGTCGTGGTCGCCGCCGACGCGCGCGCGAGCACTGCTCTCACGGGCGCACCCGCAACGCCGACGAAAGGCGTCGTGACCGATTGGTGGGCCGCTGACGACCTGCCGGACCATCCGGCGATCCTGAGCGTCGACGGCCGGACCACACCGGCCGGGCCGGTTGTCAACGCGGCGGTGATCAGCGCAGCCGCGCCCACCTACGCCCCGCCGGGGAGGCACCTGATCGCCGCGTCAGCACTCATCGGACACGGACGGCCAACACCGCCGGAAGAAACGATGCGCAAGCACGCCGCCGACATTCTCGGAATCAATTCGGCGAGTTGGACATTGGTGGTCCGGCATGAGATCCCGGACGCCCTGCCTGCCCAACCTGCCCCGCTGACGGTTCGGCGACAGGCCCGCTCCCCCGACGGACTGTGGTTGTGCGGTGACCACCGAGACACGGCGTCGATCCAGGGTGCCCTGGTGAGCGGCCGCAGGGTCGCCGCGGCGATCGTGGCGCACCGTCGGACAGCTGCGTCGGTGGGGTCGTGATCACGATGGTCAGCATGCGCGGCATGGCACGAGTGGTTCTCGCCCTCGCGGTGTTGGGGGCGGGCTCAATCGTCGGGTCGGCCACTGCGATGGCTACAGAGCTCGGCGACTACCTCTGGAAGCAGCGCCCGCTATTGGTGTTCGCACCCTCTGACAACGACCCCCGGCTGGCGGAGACGCGCAGCCGAATCGAGGCCAGTCGGTGCGGCTTCGTCGACCGCGACATGGTGCTCGGCGTCGTCGTGGCGAAAGGAACGAGCACGCTCGACGGGCACGTCATCGACGCCGACGAGTCGCAGCAATTGGCGAAGAAGTACGGGGTCGGGGCGGACGCCTTCACCGTGCTGCTCATCGGGAAAGACGGCGGCGAGAAACTGCGAACCAGAGACGTACCCGATCTTCAATTGATCTACGACCTGATCGACGGTATGCCCATGCGAAGCAATGAGATGGATTCCGATCGGAGGCAATGCTGATGCGGCGCGGACCGGTAGCCATCCTGATTGCATGCGCGGCACTTGCGGTCATGCCGTCCGGAATCGCCGGGGCAGCTCCTGATGTGGTTCTCGTCGATCTCAGCAACGCGGACAACGTGGCCGGGTGGACAACGGTCAACGACCCGGTGATGGGCGGCAGGTCCACCTCGAACGTCGCGTACGGCGACGGTCGTCTGGTGTTCTCGGGAGACCTCTCACTGGAGAACAACGGCGGATTCGCGTCGACGCGCAGCCCGCAGGACCCCGGAGTCGGGGAGCGGGCAGCGGGCGCGACGTCGCTCCGCGTGCGTGCTGTCGGCGACGGCAAGACCTACGTGCTGAAGGTCGGCAAGGCGGGATTGCCCTACTCCTACATTCAGCGTTTCCCGACCGAGGCGGGCGTACAGCGGAGCTACGACCTCCCCGTCGAAGGCTTTCAGCCGGTCGGTCAGCGTCTCGATCCCGCGCCCGATGCGCCGCAACGACTGGACCCCTCGAGCATCAGCCAGGTCGCCGTCTACATCCTCGACAAACAGCAGGGCCCGTTCGAAGTCACCGTCAGCGGCATAGACGCGAGTCAGCCGGCCTCGTTGGCGTCACCGGGGTGAGGGACGTTGTCGTCGTCGACGTAGGCCTCGCGATCGGTGTCCACGCCCTCATGGTCGCGCGGACCTTCATTCGTCCCGTCGGACTCGACCGCGTCGGCGGCGTCGCTGGGCATCGTCATTTATCGGCCTCCTGGTTGACCCGCCGGGCTATGCCCGCCGGAATGTACGTCGGTGTCCGGGGTGCCCCGTCTGAACGGCTCCGAACCACTGCCGTCTGTCGCAATGCAGCGAAGATTGCCGGGATTCGCCTGGCGCCTGCGCCCGTCGTTCCTCGCTGCGGCGGGCGGCGTGGGAGTCTCACAGCAGACATGCAGGTAGAACGCAATAATGACGAACGTTCGCCCGAGGTTTGGCCGACAGTTGCGACGGGGAAAGCACGGTCTGCTCGTGACGCCGAGTCAACGAGCCGGAGCGGCGGCAAAGACGGGTGGCACGTGGATGGGCGAATTGACACAGCACGGCGGGGAGGGCGGTAGGCCAGCCAAGAAGGTCCCCGGGAAGAAGGCAGCCAAGAAAGCTGCGGTGAAGAAGACTCCCGCGAAGAAAGCAGCCAAGAAGACCTCGGGGAAGAAGGCAGCGAAGAAGGCGTCGGCCAAGAAAGCAGGCAAGAAAGCGGCCAAGAAGGCGTCAGCCAGGAAAGCAGCTGACGCATCCGCAGGCAACGACGCAAGATTCCGCACGGATGCGCCGAAGATGCGCGCCATCCCCGCACCGCCCACGGACCCGCTGTTGGTGCTCGGTCTCGACAGCACGTTCACCCGAGCCGAGTTACGCCGCGCGTGGCTCGACTACGCCGCACGCCACCATCCCGACAAGGGCGGTGACGGCTCCACTTTCGCCAGGGGTCGTGCTGCATACGAGGTACTGCGCACGCTGCTGGAGCAACGAGGATGACGACGACGACCCGTACGCCGTCGGGTCAGTCACTGCGCGCGCTCGACGCGCTCAACTTCTTCCTTGCCGACGTCCGCGATGGTCTGGGCCCGTATCTGTCGATTTATCTGCTCGCCGTGCGCGGGCCCACGCACGGCTGGGACGAGGCCACCGTCGGCGCGGTGATAACCACTGCGGGCATCGTCGGATTGCTGGTGCAGACCCCGATGGGCGGGTTGATCGACCGGGTACGCAACCGGCGCCTGATAGTGGTGGCCGCGGCGATCGCCGTCACCGCCAGTACAGTGATCCTGCCGTTCATCAGCGGCTTCGGACTGGTAACGGCAACTCAGTCAGTGGCATCGGTCGCGGGAGCGGTGTTCGCGCCCGCGATTTCGGCGCTCACGCTCGGCATGGTGGGGTCGACGCTCCTCGCTCCGCGGATCGGCCGGAACGAGGCGTTCAACCACGCAGGCAATGCGGCATCCGCAGGGCTGGCGGCGCTGCTGGCATGGCAGTTCGGCCCGGTGGTCGTCTTCTGGCTCATGGCCGTTCTCGCGGTGTGCAGCATCGGCTCGACGTTTCGGATCCGCGCTGACGACATCGACGAGCAGCTGGCTCGCGGCATGTCGGAGACACCCGCCGACGGCGACGACGTGCCTAGCGGTTTCCGCGTCCTGCTGACCAACCGGCCGCTGATGCTGTTCGCTGCTGTGGCATTCGCGTTCCACCTGTCGAACGCCGCGATGCTCACCTCGGTGAGTCAGCTGCTCTCGCGGATCGTCGGAAAAGACAGCGCTACTTCGCTTGTCGCAGTCTGTGTGTTGGTTGCGCAACTCGTCATGATCCCCGTTGCCCTGGTCGTGGGGCGCAAGGCGGACGTCTGGGGCCGGAAGCCCATTTTTCTCGTCGGGTTCACCGTCCTGGCTGTGCGCGGGGTCCTGTACACGGTGTCGGACAACGCGGTATGGCTGGTCGTGGTGCAAGCACTCGATGGTGTGGGAGCCGGCATCTTCGGAGCTCTCTTTCCCGTCGTCATCGCCGATCTCACCAGAGGCACCGGGCGTTTCAACGTGGCCCAGGGCGCGGTATCCACTGCACAGGGACTCGGCGGTGCATTGAGCGCAGGGCTGGCCGGCGCCGTCATCGTCGCGGCCGGCTACGACGTCGCGTTCTGGATGCTCGCCGGTATCGCGTTGATCGGACTGATCGCGTACGCGATCGTGATGCCGGAAACCCGGCCCGTACCACCGTCTGCAGGGCCCTAGCCACGCCGCGCACTGGGAGTGCCCGCCGTGACGAGTGCGGCAGCACAATCGGCGAAGGTCTCGATCAGCACATTGCGTTCGTCTTCACGACGCGCCAGCGCCACCTGTCCGGGATCGACACCGCGCAGCGGCACGGCCAGCAAGTCCGGGTGCAAGTCTGGTAGCCGGGAGTCGGCTGGCGCTATCGACACCCCGGCACCGCTGGCGAGGTAGTCGGCCAGCTCTGCCACATCGTCGATCAGTGGACCATCGGTCTTTACGCCTCCAGGTCGGGGTTCGTTGCGCCAGAACGCATCCCAGGACGCATCACCGGTGCGCGGCATCTGTTCGCCTGCGATGTCGGCCAGTTCCAGCTCGGTTCGCGCGGCCAGTCGGTGGCTGCGCGACAGCAGGACCGCCCGCGGCTCCCGGTACAGCACGGTGATATCCAGGTCGTCGGGCGGGATGGGTAGCCGCGTCACGACGACGTCGACCCGGTGATCGACGAGAGCCGGCCGGGCGCCGTTCCACGGCAGGTGCTGGGTGACGACCTCGGCGTCGGGACAGCGCCGACGCATTTCGCGCACCGCGGCGGTGACGACCAGGTTGGTCGTGTAGCCGATCACGAGGCGATGCGGTTCCGCCGCCGCGCGAGTGTGTTCCGCGGCCCGGGCGGCAGTCTCCAGCAGCGCCTTTGCATAGGCGGCGAATGTCACGCCGGCATCAGTCAGCACGCTTCCCTGAGAGGTACGGTCGAAAAGCCTTGCGCCCAATTGCTTTTCGAGTCTGCGGATCTGTCGGCTCAAGGAGGGCTGCGTCATGTGCAGCGCCGCAGCGGCGCGGCCGAAGTGTCGATGTTCGGCCACCGTCGCGAAGTAGCGCACGACACGCAGATCGAGATCGGCAGGGCGACCCATACCGTCAGCGTAGCTGCTGACGTGGCCTCATGCCCGTCAGGCATCGGCCGATTACGAACAGGCTTTGGACGAGGCGCTTGCGCCCGCGCACGGTGAACATATGACAACCGGAGTACTTCTCGGTCCCGACCGTTCCGCCGAGCACGTCGTCGACGACGTCGTGGCTCAGGCTCGGCTGGCGCGGGACGCCGGGGTGCGGCAGGTGTGGCTCGGTCAGCAACTCGACCTCGATGCCGTCGCCGTTGCCGGGCTGATCGGCGCGATGGTGCCTGACCTGGGGGTCGGCACGTCGGTCGTGCCGATCAACCCGCGACATCCACTGGTCGTGGCGGCCGCCGCGCAGACGGCGCAGTCCGCCGCGCACGGTCGCTTCAGTCTCGGCTTGGGGCTCGG
Organism: Mycobacterium sp.; assembly: GCA_035279185.1. Lineage (GTDB taxonomy): Bacteria > Actinomycetota > Actinomycetes > Mycobacteriales > Mycobacteriaceae > Mycobacterium. Next base: position 2,011 of record DATEIG010000202.1, on the reverse strand, counting down.
TGTCGCGATGCTCGAAGAGGTTGCGTTCGGGGTTGCCACCGATCATGTCGCGCAACGACTTCGGGAGTACCTGACCGTGCTGCGCGCGATCCGAAACGAAGGAACTGTGGAATTCCGTGGCAGGTACATCACCGCGGTGGACCCGCAGGTGATGCCGGTCGCCTTGCCGTCGGCTGCGCCCTACCCCATCTACGTCGCTGCGATGGGTCCGCGGGCGCTGCAGGTGACCGGTGAGCTGGCCGACGGCACGCTGCCTTATGGGGGACCTCGCACCCTGGACGAGGTCATCGTGCCAGCGATCGGCAAGGCGGCGGGCGATTGGGGTCGGCCGGCCCCGCGCGTGTTCGGGCTGATCAATATCGCTGTCACCGACGACACCGACGGCGCGCGGGCAGAAGCTGCAAAGAGCTTGGCCATGTACGACCACGTGCCGTCGTATCAGCGCATCAACGAACGAGAAGGGGTGTCAAGCGTCGCCGAACTCGCGCTGATCGGCAGCGAGCAGGACGTCGCGAGAGGGCTGCGACGCTACCTCGACGCGGGAGCGACCGATCTGCTTTTGATGCCGGTGTTGAACGGCCGCGACGCACTTCAGCGAGTGTGTGAGGTCGCAGCAGACATGCCTGTCGCCTCGTGAGACAGTGCGAAAAGATCTGGCGCCGAACTACTGTCGTTCGCCCGGTGGCGTGGTGTTGAAGATCGGCCAACAGATCTCCGTGGCCGCGAACGTCGGTGGATCTGACAGCGCGCCGCCGAGGTAGTGCTCGCGGATCGGTCCCTGGTGGCTGATCAGCCGTTCGTTGACGTATGTGCCCAGAGCCGCATAGCTGCGGTCGATGCCCTCATGACCGCCTCGGTGGTTCAAGACCGCGAATTCGGCAGGGGGTAAGACCTCGGCACGGATCCCCTCCGGAGGTTGCGCGGGAGCCGGCGCTGCGACGAAAAGTGCTGCGTGTCCCCGAGTTTCCAGAAACAGCTCGCGTTCGTAGAGCCCGCCCAACACGACCGCCGAAGATTCACCGGCCGCCGCGACAACTGCGTCTCGTAGCGTCCTCAGCGTCTCCCCGAACCAACTGTCGATCTCGGCTACACCGATGGTGGCGCCGACGGACCACACAGCCAGCTCTGGTTCACGACGCAACTCGACGTGGGCGGGGGTGCCCACCGGAGAAAGCAATTCGCGCAACGCACCAACCGCGTCGCGAGTCTGCTGCAGTTGCACCTCCATCGCTTCGAGATGAGTCGTGATGATCTCGGTGCGGGCAGCGGCATCTTCTGCGCTCAGCAACGCCTTGATGTCGGGGATGGACATGTCGAGAGATCGGAACCGGCGGATGATGTGCGCATGATCGACCTGGCTGGTGTCGTAGAAGCGGTAGCCGGTGTGAGAGTCGATGTGGACTGGTTCGAGAATGCCGATGTCGTGATAGTGCCGCAGCGCCTTCCTGCTCAGGCCGGTCATCACGGCGAAGTCACCGATCGAGACCTGTGCGCCCATGGGGTCCTCCTCTGCGTTCCCGCCGCCCTCGTCGTCGGATGAGACCATCCTGAAGTCTCCCCTTGGGGCAAGGTCAACATCACCGCCGAGTCGAAACCCGGAGTTGACCTTCCCCTTACGGCAACCTCCATCGTGGGGTCATGACCAACAGCACAGGCTGGGATGCGCTCCCAGACACCGTAAAAACCTTCATGACCGCACTCGGTGTCCGTGAGGTGGATCAAGCCTTGGCCACGCTCACGACCGACGCCGTAGTGACCGACGAGGGCCACGACTTCACGGGACATGACGCGATCGGGTCCTGGATCGCGACTGCGGCCAGCGAGTACACCTACACCACCGAGTTCACCGGCGCGACGACGACCGACGCGGGCGTGGACGTCGGACAGCACCTGGAGGGCGACTTCCCCGGCGGGGTCGCCGACCTTCACTACCGGTTCACCCTCGTTGGCGCTGCGATCAGCCGGGTGGTGATCGAGCCATGAGCAGACGTTGGTTCATCACCGGTGGCAC